>VFKF01000270.1 GCA_009885705.1 Nitrospira sp.
CGACCCCATGGGCACTGAAGATCACGACCGAACCTTCCGGCACTTCTCCCAACTCCTCCACAAACACAGCGCCCTTGGTGCGGAGCGAGTTCACGACATGCCGGCTATGGACGATTTCGTGCCGCACGTAGATCGGCGCCCCATACTTCTTGAGCGAGAGATCGACGATATCGATCGCCCGGTCGACTCCGGCGCAAAACCCGCGTGGATTCGTGAGATAGATCTTCATGACGGCTACCTTTCCTTCATACGTACATGACCACCTTCGTGCCCATATACTTGCGGACGACTGCCGTCCACCTTACGTCAGCACAGCGGGCTCCGTCAACCCAGTTGGCCCGCGCGCGCTTCACTGCCCGTCTTGACACGATGCCTTCTCCCCCGTAGGCTCACGCCACTTACGATGTCCAACCCGGCCAGCAAAAAAATCCTCATCGTTGAAGATGAGCACGACATTCTCCAACTGGTCAAACTCTATTTGGAGAAAGAGGGCTTTCGAACGGTTGCTGCCACAACCGGCACGGAGGGTCTTCAATACGCGAAACAAGAGAAGCCCGACCTGGTCGTCCTCGACTTGATGCTGCCTGAAATCGACGGCCTCGAGGTCTGCAAACGGCTGCGGTCGGCTCCGGAAACCGCCATGATCCCCATCATCATGTTGACAGCCAAAGCCGAAGAATCGGATACCGTCGTCGGGCTGGAACTGGGGGCCGACGACTACGTGACCAAACCCTTCAGCCCGAAGACACTCGTCGCCCGTATCAAAGCCCTCCTTCGCCGGCTCGACCGTAAACCGGACGAGAGCCCGGGCAGATACCAATACGGCGATCTGGTGATGGACCTCGCGCGGCACGAAGTCACCGTGAATAAGACAGAAGTCCCGCTCACGGCAAAAGAATTCGGCCTGCTCGAACATCTCCTGCGCAATCCCGGCAGAGTCCTGACCCGTGACATCCTGCTCAATACCGTCTGGGGCTACGATTACTACGGCACGACACGAACGGTCGACGTCCACATTCGTCGGCTCAAGCAAAAACTCCCCTCGCTCAACGAGGCGATTATGTCCGTCAAGTCCCTGGGCTACAAACTAAAGGAACGGTGATGAGTCCTCACTCATCACTATCCCCATGACATTCTCTATCCGCTGGAAAGTCACGATCGGCACGCTCCTGGTCCTTATCTGTGGGCTGCTTATCGCGAGAACCTTGGCGATTCGATCCCTTGAACAAGAAGAAATCGCGCGCTCGGGCCAGATATTGGAGACGCGAACCGGTCTTGTCGCCTATGGTCTGCAACCGTTTCTGACCGGATCAGGGACGCTGGCATCAACCCCCCAATTACAAACGGCCGTTCGGGACCTCGGTGCGAGGGCCTTCGCTCGCGTCACCGTCGTCGCGCTGGATGGCCTGGTGCTGGCCGACAGCGCCGTATCGGACAATACACTCTCGACGGTGGAAAACCATCTCGCGCGCCCTGAAATTCAGCAAGCTGCTGCCACCGGGCGGGGAACGGATCTGCGCACCAGTCACACCACCGGTGAACGCACACTCTACCTGGCAGTCGGCATCGGCAGCACAAACCAAACGAAACCCTCCGGCTTCTTACGGCTGGGGTTACCCATGACCACGTTCGATCATGAGGTGGCCAAGTTACACCGAAACTTAGCCCTGGCCTTTGGCATTGCCTTCTTGATTGCCGTCGCGCTGAGTATATGGCTCGCGCGCAGTATCACAAAACCCCTGTCCGATATTGCCATCGCCGCGCGGCAGCTCTCCAATGGTGACCACACCGTCCGCATTAGGACGGGATCACGGGATGAAGTCGGCCTCCTCGCCGATACGCTCAACCAGATGACGGACCAACTGCGAGCCAAGATCGACGAGCTGTCCGAAGACCGGGCCCAGCTCTTGGCCATGCTGACCTCGATGGTCGAGGGTGTCATGGTCCTGGACTGCCGAGGCCGCGTCCTGCAAGTCAATCCGGCGCTGGAGCGGATGTTCGACGTCAGTCGAATGGATGCACGGGGACACCATTGCTCCGAGGTCTTTCGCCACCCGCAACTGGACACACTCGTCTCAACAGTCTTGACGAAACGCATCAACGAGGAAGACGAAATCCTGTTACAGCCCAGCGGCCGCTGTCTCCATATCGAAGCCTCGGTCACGGCCTGCGACCGCGAGAACGAAGCCTGCGCCGTGCTGGTCTTTCACGACATTACCGAGTTGCGACGCCTGGAGAATATCCGGAAAGATTTCGTCGCGAACGTGTCCCACGAGCTACGGACTCCGCTTACGTCGATCAAGGGCTATATCGAAGCCCTGCTCGACGGAGCCAAAGACGATCCTGGGACCAACACGAAATTTCTCGAGATTATTCTCAAGCAAAGCGACCGGCTGAACCTGATCCTGGAAGACCTCCTCCAGCTCTCAAAGATCGAATCAGGACAGATCCTCTTCAAGCGGGAGCCGTTGCAGATCCAGCGAGTCATTGAACGGACACTAGCCATGATCAAGCCGTTAGCGGACAAGAAGGGGCACCGGCTCCTCTCATTTATAGCCCGAGATCTGCCAGCTGTGCTCGGCGATGAAGACCGGCTGATGCAAGTCCTATCGAACTTGCTCGATAACGCGGTCAAATATACCCCCGGGAACGGAACCATTACCGTGGCGGCGCACCCGGTGGCTGACGATCTCGAACGGCCTACGATTGTCACAGCCCTGGAGCTGAGCGTGACCGATACAGGGCTCGGCATTCCTGAACAGGATCGCCCTCGCGTCTTCGAACGATTCTACCGAGTGGATAAAGCGCGCTCGCGCGAAATGGGAGGCACAGGCCTTGGCCTGGCAATCGTGAAGCATATCGTCGAGGGGTTGGGAGGGCGGGTATGGGTCGAAGCCAATGCCCCGACCGGCAGCCGTTTTGTTGTCCGGTTGCCAATCCAGCAGATTGATCAGCCGATCTAGTGAAGCCTGACCATGAGAAGATAGATGAGCGATGCGAGAAGCGCGGCGCCAGGGAGCGTGAACACCCAGGCGTAGAGAATTCTCGTCGTGACGCCCCAGCGCACCGCTGAAAGCCGTTTGATCGCGCCGACCCCCATGACCGACGTCGTGATGGTCTGCGTGGTGCTCACCGGCAGACCGATGTGCGCGGTCACGAGCAACACCGCCGCCGCACCGGTTTCTGCCGCAAATCCATGCACCGGCTCCAGCTTCACGATCCCCATTCCCAACGTACGGACGATCTGCCAACCGCCAACCGCAGTCCCTAATCCCATCGCCACCGCACAGGCGCCGATCACCCAACCAGGCACCTCGCCAGAAGAAATCTGCCCGGCAGAGAGCAAGGCCAAGGTAATGATGCCCATCGCCTTCTGCGCATCGTTGGCCCCGTGACTGAACGCCATGAAGCAGGCGGACACGAGCTGCAATCGTTTGAAGAGTCGAGTGGCCACACTGCGAGTCACACGAAAACAGACCCAGCTGATCAACACCATCAAGGTAAACCCAATCGCAAAACCAAAGAACGGCGCAAGCACCATGGCTTCCATCACCGGACGAAGCCCGGACCACTTCACCATATCCCATCCGCCATGGGTCACTGCAGCCCCGACCAGTCCGCCGATCAAGGCGTGAGACGAGCTCGTCGGTAATCCCAACAGCAGCGTGAAGAGATTCCACAGGATCGCACCAGCCAACGCCGCCGCCACCATTTCTTGAGTGACCATGGCCGGGTTCACAATCCCCGACCCCACCATCTTAGCGACCGCCGTGGACATGAACGCCCCCGCGACATTGAGGACGCCGGCTGCCATGACCGCCACGAGCGGGCTCACGACTCGCGTCGAGACGACCGTCGCAATGGCATTGGCACTGTCATGCCACCCGTTCGAAAAATCGAACAGGAGCGCTAACAACACGACGACGAGTAACATTCCAGTTAGTTCAGGCATTCAACACCGTGATCTGTCATGAGTGATGGGTGACGAGTAAACCCGGGGCAAATGGCAGGACGCAGTCAGGCCCTTCACTCATCACGGATTACGCCTCACGTCCTTTAGTGATGTTTCAGCGCGATCCGCTCAAGAATATTCGCGACGTCTTCGCAGCGGTCGGTTCCCGCTTCGAAGTTCTCGTAAATCTCTTTCCACTTGATCACGGCAATCGGATCGGTTTCTTTTTCAAAGAGGGCGGATATCGCGTCGCGGGACACTCGGTCGGCCTCGTTTTCCAAGCTGTTCACCCGCACGCTGCAGTCTTTCAGCTCCGGATGCGCGAGCCCCAGGCGATCCACGCCACTCCCCACGGCCACAGAGGCCTGATACAAAATATCGGCCAACTTGATTGCCATCGGGGTCGGCTTCGTGACCTTGTATAACACGAAGCGATCGGCGATCGCCTCCGTCACATCCAGAATATCATCGAGCGCGCTCGCAAGGTCATGAATGTCTTCCCGATCGATCGGCGTAATAAAGGTTTTGTTCAATCGAAATGCAATATCGTGCGTAATGCCATCTCCAACATGTTCAACGTCTTTAATCCCCTTGGCTTGTTCGATGGGAGACCGAAAATCCTCCATCATGACCTTTAGAAGACGGCTTCCCTCGATCATATTATGTGCGGCCTTCTTGAACAGCTCAAAGAACGCTTCTTCTCGAGGGATCAATCCAAATAACATCGCGACGCTCCTCAGTTCAGATACAATCGGCGTTTCTCACGGCACAGGCAACGCCGTCACGCCAGACATCGACAGCCCTTACCAGCGAACCAACCCGGACGCCCACGTCACACCACCGCCAAAACTGCCCAGCAAGACAAGGTCGTGGGGCACAATCTTCCCCGAGCGGACTGCGTAGTCAAGCGCGATCGGCACTGACGCCGACGAGGTATTACCATACCGCCCGATCACGGAACAAACCCGTTCCGGCGAAACTCCCAGCCGCTTGGTGAGTTGGCTGATAATTCGCCCGTTGGCTTGGTGCAAGACCAGCTGCGCGAGGTCCTGAATATCGACACCGCATTCTTTCACGATCTCGAGGATGGCCTGCTCCAATCGTTTGACTGCCAGACGAAAGAGCGGCGCCCCTTGCATCCGCAACGTATGCCGTTTCGCCTCAACCGTGTCCGATGTCGTCGGCAGGCGCGATCCACCTGCGGGAATCGAAATCAAACCATGCTGGGCACCGTCCGCATGGAGGCGGATGCCCAAGAGCCCTTGGCCTAACGGGCCTAGATCGGGCTCACCCTTCAGCACCACCGCACCGGCCCCATCGCCGAATAACAGCACCGTATCGCCGTCAGCAGGATCGAGGGAACGAGACTTCACCTCGGCGGCGACCACCAAGCAGGTCTCGATCTGCCCGCTGCGGATCATCGCATTGGCCATCGAGAGTCCATACAGAAAACCTGAGCAGGAAGCCGCCACATCGAATGCCGGTATCGCGGGACAACCCAGCATCCGCTGAACATGGCATGCGGTAGAGGGAAACACCGAGTCGGGAGAGGTCGTCGAGAGCACGATCGCCCCTACCTCAGACGCCGGGATTCCTGCAGCCTCAAGCGCCTGCCTGGCGGCTTCCACGGCAAGATCAGAAGAAGCTTGAGATGCCGCAGCCCAGCGACGTTCCTGAATCCCTGTCAGGCGGAAGACCGCGTCAGGTTCAATACCCAACGATGCCCCCACCTCGAGATTCGTCACCACTCGTTCAGGGAGGTACGAGCCCGTCCCAATAATCCTTGTCCGTATCATAATTATCTGTACTGTGCGGGTCACTGCAAGAATGGCGGGATTATAGGTCTCGGTGCCACAGGGGTCAACTCGCATGCGCGAATCGTTGCATTCAGACCGCACTCCTGCTAGATTTTGAGACAGTTATGCTACGCGCATTCTCCAGCTTCACAGGTACCCCACGACAAGCAACGGCTCTCGGCCTTTGCCTGGCCGTCTTCTGCGTCATTACGGCCTGCTCCAGTACACCCAAGCCACAAGACACGGCCAAGAAAGCCCTGAGCGGGACCGACGAGCAGATCTTCCTGGGCGATACAATTGAGAAAAACTACGACCCCAACGTCATCATGAAGCGAGGCGAAGCGTTCTTCGAAAAAGAGGAATACACGGAAGCCATCGTGGAATATAACCACTTCCTCGATCTCCATCGCACCCATACCCTCGCCTCCTATGCCGCCTTTCGTATCGGAGAAAGCCAGATGAAGCGGGCTAAGGGCATCGATCGCGATCCGGAGCCCGTTCAAAAAGCCATCGATTCCTTTGAACGGCTGCGGAAAGACTTTCAAGGCAGCCGGTACGACGGACAAGCGCTCCAGAAGATCCAGGAATGCCACGATCTCCTCGCGCAGATGCATCTTTTCGTGGGGCAATTCTATTATCGACGGGGCTCCTATCTGGCCGCCGCACATCGCTTCGAACAAATCATGAAGCTCTACCCCGACAAGTCGGTCGCACCAGACGCCTTGTACTTCTTGGCGCTCAGCTACCATGACTTGGGCGCGGACGATTGGGCCAGCGAACAACTGACCCTCTTGGCAGAAAAATACCCGGGCAACCTGCATGCAGGCGAAGGAAAGCGCTTGCTCGCAAAAATTGGCAGCGGAAAACCTGCCACATTGTTGGCGAAACAAGCCGAGCCTGCCCCCTCCTCTAGTGCACCGACCGCCGCTCCATCGGGAAATCAGCTCAGTCTCGCGGCGGGACTCCTCCCCTCTGTCCCGACCGGGTCCTTCCGCCTGCCTTCTGCCTCGGCGTTGGGGTTAGGCCAATCCTTTGTGTCCTGCCGCCTCGGCGCTTGGTGCTGATTACAAAGAGCAGCGAAGCTATCAGCACTCAGCTGTCAGCAAACACCCGCGCGACACAACTTCTTCCTGCTCTCTTCAACTAAAAGCTGATCGACGACTGCTGAGGGCTATTTCAACTCAACGAAACGAAACGGCTTCGAGGAGCAAGTCCTTGAGGGATAGTTTGATCAGGCTCTTCGCCTTGGCATAAAACGTTCGATAGGTTTCACGCCCGCGAAGCACGTCGTAATAGAGCATAACGATATGTTGATAGCGGGGCAGGTGGTGGTGGCAGAAATGCGGATACGAATAGACAACACTCGCCACACGAGCCGCCACCAAGAACTCCTCGTAAATCTCCCGCCTGACGGCATGTTCATACTCGGCCAGCGAACATCGCGAATCCTTGACCTGGTTCAGAATCGACTCTGCAGCCAGCTGCCCCGACCGCACTGCGTAATAAATCCCTTCGCCGAATAAGGGATCGACCAGATGCCCCGCATCTCCCACCAGCAAGGCGCGGCCTCGCACTAATCCGACTGACTCCCGATCGGCCTCGCCATACTCACTGAAGACCGGGAGTGGATGGCCGGTCGGATGCGGGACCTTCCATGCAGCCAATCCCCGCTCATGCTGTACAAACTGATCGAACACCTTCTTCGGGCTCGCAAGCCCTCCGCGAAGATCCCCCACACCGATGGAGAGCCGTTCCTGTTTCGGGAAAATCCAGGCATACCCTGCGGGCGTCGCACCGATATCGATGAGCGCTCGCCCGGTGCCGGGATACTGAAGCGCAGTCCCGATCGGGACTTCACTCTCCAAGGCCGCCATCCGACGACTCCGACGGCCCGGGAATAACTGCTGCGCCACCACGCTATTCGCCCCATCCGCCCCGATCAGCACCTTCGCCACATACCGGCCGCGATCCGTCGTCACCTCAATGCCGTCTGGAAGCTGCCGACAAGACGTCACCGGCTCGTCTTCGTGCACCTCGGTGCCCGCTCGCCTCGCCTTCTCCAGAAGGAGATGGTCAAACCGATCGCGCATGACCATGTAGGCGATCGGGCTGGAGGAATCGAGAAAGAAGGGATCCGCGCCGCGGTAAGAAAATTGTATGCCGTAGATCGTCTGCTCAACGACCGACTTGTAATCGTCTTCCAAAATGCCGTCGATCCTGGCCGACAACCCGCCGCCGCAAACCTTGTACCGTGGATGCGTCGCCTTATCGAGTCCGAGGACAGACAGCCCAGCTCGACTCAACTGATAGGCTGCGGTGGCGCCAGCCGGCCCCATACCGACAACCAGGGCATCGTAGACTGTGACGTTGGGTAGTGTGGACATGGAGAGAAGCGGTTCTAGCGCTGAGTACTGAGCCTTGGATTGAGATTCCCGGCAATCGGTTTTACAAGCGGAGATTCAGTGACTCAGCACTCAGAACTTAGCACTGAAGTCTAGCCTTCGGTCACTGCCCGAGGTACCACCCAATCCCCTGCCGCTCTAAAAATCCGGTAATCATCGTGAGAGTATTGGCATAAATCATGACGCCCACGATGATCAGCAACACCCCGCTCACGGTCGAAACGCCCCACAAATAGAGGCGCGCCTGCTTGAAG
>VFKF01000387.1 GCA_009885705.1 Nitrospira sp.
ACCCTCTATTATGGGATGGAGTCGGCGAACGAGCGGGTGCTGAACCTCATGGACAAACATGCCAAGAAAAGTGTGATCCAGAATAACCTCCATCAGGCGGCGAAGGCGGGGATCTGGAACCACGTGATGGCCTTCTACGGCTTCCCCGGCGAGACGCGCGACGAGGCGCTGGAGACCCGCCAGTTCGTCATCGATAACCAGCCGGTGATCCATTCGGTGGAGCTCTTCTACTTCGTGGCCTATCGCCATACGCCGATGGTGCGCAATCCGGAGAAGTTCGGCATTACGATCCACAAGCAAGCGGACTACGATCTGCCGCTGGACTACTACTACACCTTGAACGATCCGAGCACGCTCTCCTGCCTGGACGCGATGCAGCTCTGCGAAGAGTTCTATAAGAACGATTTCCAGCCCTGGGCGGTTCGGGTGAATTCACGCGAGCATGTCTTCCTCTATATTTCGAAGTACGGCACGAACCAGTTGCCGCAGATCTACGCGCAGCAGACGCAGTCTCTTGGCTCGCCGGATGGCGTGTCGGGCCTAGTGACGTGGCCGGTGGCAGTGAGCGAAGGGGAAGACGGTAAGGAAGGGATGAGTCGGGTGGTAAGCCACTCGGTGTCGTGAAGTGTCGTTCGTGAAACGTGAAGCGCAGGCTCTGACTTTTATGCGAGATACGAGATACGCTTCACGAGATACGGTGATCATCTGGCGTCTCGTCAGGGACGAGCACAGCCGAGAGTAGGGCGTAAGCTGCTTCGACGACCTTGGTCATCTCTTCGGCCTTCTTGTAGGCCTGCATGTATTTCTTGGGGTTGTTGGTCAGGTTCGAGTAGCGGGCGGGGTTCCAGTTGTAGAGCTGCACGCGCTTGGCCCGTTCCAGGTCTTCGGAGGTGACGGGAAGCGTGAGTTCCAGAACTTCCAGTGCATGGGCGATTTCTTTGGGGATGACGTCATCACTCATCTGTGTACTGTGACAAAGCTGGACTGGACCTGTCAAACCATGCCGGCTGTTTTTTTGTTCATCCCACGAGCCTGCTGATCTGACGTTATGGGAACTGCGCTACCGATCCTTCAAGCCGCTCCTATCTTTACGAACAAAGACTACCGTGAGGTCCTGCGCAAGGAAATGGACGCGGGCAAGATTCCGCTCAGCCTGGGGCGCGATTGCCCGGTGAAGTGCGAGTTTTGCTACGAGCTGGACCATTCTTACCGCGAAACGTTCGATCCGCCCAAAACCAGCGACGAAGACTGGAAATATATCCTCGACTACATCAGCAAGAAGCCGACTGACCCGAAACAGTTCTGGTGCCTGGGCGGCAACGAGTATATGGAATGGACCGATCTGTTCCTCCATCCGAAGGCGATGGAATGGGTCGAGGACTTTCTCACCTATACGGACAAGAGTATCCAGTTCTTCACAGTCGGATACGTGCATGTCCCGAAGATCCATCAACTCGTGGCGCAGTTTCCCGGACGGATCAACTTCGAGTTGTCGGTCATCACCCTGAGCGACTATCGGCAGAAGCTCATGCCCCATGCGCCGTCGGTGAAGCATGTGTTGAAGGTCTTGGACGGCCCGGCGGTCTCCTCAGCGAATTTCTATGCATTCGATGTGGATACGATGTCGAAGGATGCGGCGCTGATCTCGTCGATCAACAAGCACTGTGTGCTCTGGATGGGGACACTGACGCCGGTGCGGGGGTTGAAGGACGATACGGCGTCCCTGATGAGACAGGGGCGTAAGCATCTGCCGGAGGAAGCCCTGCGAATTTATGACGCGGGATTGCCGAATCTCCAGACGATCCATACCGAGTCCTATGCGACGGCCTTTCTCAATCGGAAGCGGATCGTGAGTTCCTTCGATGCGTTGGAGATGGAAAAGAAGGATACGATCGTGACGGCAGGGAGCGTGCACAAAGTCCTGAGCCTGTTCCGGAAGAACCGGGCCAAGTTCCTCTATGTGCCGAACGCCATGTTGAGCGGCGATTCGGACTGCACGGTCCTCTTGACGTTCGACGACATCGCCCGCCGGTTGACGAAGGAAAAAGTGGTGCACATCCCCAAATGCATCATGCAGTCAGGCCGTGGTCCCTATAGCGACATCACTGGGGTGACGCTGGAACAGTTCGCGAAGAAGACCGGCGTCACGGTGAAGGTCTTGCACAAGATCGATACGCGTTATGCCAACGAGTTGCTCTATCGGAACGGCTCGCTCCAGAATTTCGTAGAGAACTATCTCCGACATCCGATGAGGCAGGAGTTTGACGCGCTCCCTCAACCCGTATAGCAGGGCGCATGGTTCGTTAGTCGTATCTCATGACAGGCAAAGTCGATCAGTCTCTTGTGTATGTGGGCTATGTAGTTTGTTTGGTTCGTTGCACTACACTCACGACCGACCAGACAATTACCATGAGCCAGATGGACCAGATCAACCCATCCCTTCCAGGGAGGCCACGATGTCCGATCGCCGATCCCTGAAGTTCTATCAAGCCGATGTGTTCACCGCTCAACCCTTCGGTGGTAATCCCGTCGCGGTGTTTCCCGATGTCGGGGATCTGACGGACGATCAACTGCAGCAGATCGCCCGGGAGATGAATCTTTCTGAAACGGTCTTTGTGTTTCCTCCGACGGATCAAGCCGCGGTGGTGAAGCTGCGCATCTTCACACCCACACAAGAGATTCCCTTTGCCGGTCATCCGGTGTTGGGGACCTTCTTCATCCTGGCAGAGCTGGGTATCATTGCCGTCAAAGAGTCGCTGACGCGGGTGATGCAGGAGTGCAACATCGGCCTGTTTCCCGTCGAACTCCATGCGGAAGATGGCCTGGTCGAACGCGTCGTGATGACCCAACCGAAGCCGGAATTTCTCGGGCCCGTCGAGGGGGCAGAGGATCTATATAAGGTGGCCAGCGCGTTGGGTTTGGCGAAACATGTCATCGCCGACATGAAGTGGCCGATCGAAGTGGTGTCCACCGGGTTGCCGGTGATGATTGTCCCGGTGCGTACGCTGACGGCGGTGCGGTCGATTCGTCCCGATGCCTCGGCCATTATGGATGTCTGCCGGCGATACGGCGCCAACGGCATCATGGTCTTTACGACCGTGACGGTCGAACCCACGGCGACGGTCCATGCGAGGATGTTCGCTCCGTCGATCGGGATTCTGGAAGATCCTGCAACCGGTAGTGCGAGCGGCGCCTTGGGGGCCTACCTGGTACAGAACGGCGTGGTGGACGTGTCTCCGACGACTGAAATTGTGGTGGAACAGGGCTATGAAATCGAGCGCCCGTCGCAGATTTTTGTGCGGGTCGAGTCGGATGACGAGGTCATCCAATCGGTGAAGGTGGGGGGGCAATGTGTGATGGTCGTCGAAGGGGTGTTGAAGTTTTGAAACGGCGGGTCCTGTCAGCGAGGAGCCCAACCGTCCTCGCACCCCGCCCGGTGTAGGGCCCCCGCTGCGGGCGGTTGGGCTCCCACCTCGCTGCCACCCGCCGTTTCAAAACCTTGTTTGTTGGATTGTATGGATATTGGCTCTACTCCCTCTCCCTCAAGATTCTGCTGGTTTTCTCCGATCTGGTTCTATAACGGTCGTAGTGGTCTAGCAAGGAGCTGAATATGAAAGCTGTTCTGTTTCGAGCGCATGGTGGGCCGGACAAACTCTCGTACGAGGATCTGCCAACGCCGACGATCGGCCCTGATGAGGTGCTGATTAAGGTCAAGGCCTGTGCCTTGAACCATCTCGATATTTGGATACGCCAGGGGAATCCCGCCTATCCCATGCCGATGCCGCATGTCTCAGGGTCGGATGTGGCCGGGATCGTGGAGCAGGTAGGGGCGCAAGCCGATCACCTGACCGTGGGGCAGCGCGTCTTTGTGTCTCCTGGGATCAGTTGCTGGAAATGTGAGCAATGTCTGGCAGGACGAGACAACTTCTGCCGCACCTATAGCCTTCTGGGAGCCATGATGCATGGAGGCTACGCCGAGTATGTGAAGGTACCGTTCCGCAACGTGCTGCCGATTCCGGAGAACCTCTCGTTCGAGCAGGCGGCTGCCTTTCCGCTCGTCTCTGTGACTGCTTCGCACATGTTGTTTGCGCAGGCCGGGCTCCAACATGGCGAGACGGTGTTGATCATGGGTGGAGGGAGCGGGGTGGGGACCATGGCGATCCAAATGGCGAAGCTTGCCGGGGCGCGCGTGATCACGACGGTCGGATCGGACGACAAGATTCCCAAGGCAGTGATCCTAGGGGCCGATGCCGTCATCAACCACACGACGGAGAAGGTGGCGGATCGTGTGAAGCTGTTGACCGAAGGCCATGGCGTCGATGTTGTTATTGAGCATATCGGCCCGGAGGTGTGGGACAGCTGCCTCGCGTCGTTGGCGAAAGGCGGCCGTTTGATTACCTGTGGGGCGACGACCGGCGCCGAGGTAAAGGTGGATCTCCGGTACGTCTATTCCCGGCAAAATACGATCAAGGGCTCCTATATGGGTACGCGCGCTGAACTGGTGAAGGCGGCGGAACTTATGGGGCAGAAGCGGCTCATTCCCGTGATCGATCGCACCTATCCACTCAGAGAAGCCCGCGCGGCGCAAGAGCAGATGTTGAGCCGCAAGTTCTTCGGCAAAATCATACTCGTCTGTTGAAAATGCCCTCCAGCTGCGTTCTCCCCTCGTCAAAATCCTCAACGTACCCCTGAGGGTACGCCTCCGGTTTTGACTCGGCTGCGGCCTTGCTGGAAGGGCATTTTGAACAGACGTAATTTCTAAGCTATTGAACGGTTCCTGCTCTCAGTCGCCGCGTTCCCTACGGTTTTTACGATTGATCCCCTGAGCAATCCACGATTCCTCGGTCACACCATTTTGTTCGGCCTACCCAGGCGCTCCTTCGCAACCAACCTCCCCACGTATGCGAGTATAATAGTCTAGCTATCATACCGGGAGAACGAGCGCCGGCGTTTTTTCCACTCGGCACCATCAACGAGAGGGAGGGAAACCATGTCTACCGTATCTAAGATCATGAGCAAGCAGCCCAAGACCGTTGGACCCAGTGTGTCGATTGTCAGCGCGGCCAAGAAAATGAAGGCGGCCAGGGTGGGGTCGTTGTTTGTGAAGAAGGGGATGAACCTGGTCGGTATTGTGACCGATACGGACATTGTTCGCCGGGCTGTGGCCAGCAGTAAGCCGCTTGGCAAGATGACGGTCGACAAGATTATGACGAGCCCCATTTGCACGATTGAGGGGAGTCAATCGGTGGACGATGCGCAGGACATGATGGGCGACCTGGGTGTCCGCCATCTTGCGGTCACGAAAGCAGGGGATATCATCGGAGTGGTGTCCGTGCGGGATGTGATGATGTTCTACAAACGGTATGCGCAGTCGAAGATTGCGCCGCTGGTGGGGTATTCGGAACCGAAGATTTCCCAAGATTAGCAGGATGTTGAAAACGGCTTCCGGCTGCGTTCTCGGCCGATCATCATCCTCAACGTACCCCTGAGGGTACGCCTCCGGTGTTGATCAGCCTGCGGCCTTGCCGGAAGACCGTTTTGAACATCCTGTGTTAACGCTAGTCAGCTGTCAGCATTCAGCTCTCAGCGTAAAGAGGAGGGATGCTCCGATTGCTCAGAAGCTGATGGCTGACTGCTGAAAGCTGATTGCTGGTTCTACTTGCTGAGTTCTTTGACGAGGTGGCCCAGTTCGGGGAGGATGAGTTTTTCCATCGCGAGCCGGACGGCGTTTTCGGAGCCTGGGGTGGAGAAGAGGATACGGCCTTTGATGATGCCGGCTGTGGCGCGGCTCATGATGGCCGGTGAGCCGATGTCCATGTAGGTCAGGTAGCGGAAGATTTCGCCGAATCCCACCAGTCGTTTTTCTAACATCGCGTCGACCGCTTCAAAGGTTGAATCCCGTTTTGAGATGCCGGTGCCGCCATTGATGATGATGGCTTGCACGGCATCGTTCGTCAGGCCTTCCTCAATCCGGCTTGTGATCTGGGCCGGTTCATCTTTGACCAAATGGTACGAGACCACCTCATGCCCGAACTGTCTGAGCAGTTTGTGGATGGCTTGTCCGCTGGTATCGGTGTCGGGAGTCCGAGTGTCGCTGCAAGTAATCACCATGCACCCAATGGACTTGGGTGCATGGGATTTGTGCTCGTGGTGTGTGGCGGTGGTACTCATGATTTAGATGAAAAAGCTATCAGCGGTCAGCCATCAGCAGTCAGCTTTTCGCGCCATGCTGACAACTGAAAGCTGACTGCTATTTTTATTTCCAGACTGAATCGGGATTCAGCGTGGCGACTGGCTTCCCGCCCTTGATATGTTCATCGATGATGGTGGCCACGTCCGCTTCCGTCACCTTGGAGTACCAAGTGGCGTCAGGATAGACGACGACCGTGGGGCCTTGCTCGCAGGGGCCGAGGCAGGAAGAGCCGCTCACGATGACCTCGCCCGGTGTCACACCCTTCTGCATGAGGCCCATGTTGAAGGCCATGAGGAGGGAGGCGGACCCGGCGCTGCCACAGGATGGCTTTGGGTGTCCCGGAGGACGTGAATTGGTGCACACGACGATGTGATACTTTGGCTTTGGCATGGATTCTCCTGGTTAAAAGAGCGAATGGCTTATAGCTTATCGTATGAGATCGGATCTGAGTCTGCACCTTCAGTGCCTGTTCCGGTCCCGCTATCGGCTATATGCTATCGGCCATAGGTTCTCGGTTTATGGCGCTGGTGCGAACGACTTCCACATATCGATGGCTTCTTCCGGCAACTTCCAATGCTTGAGGCCCTTCATGACCCAATCGAGATAATGTGCCTTGGGTTTGAACTTGCCGATCGGGGTGGCGGCATAGGTGGTGACGAGCATTTTCTCCCCGGCTTCGGTCAGCACGGTCACTTGGACCTGGCGAAACGCGCTTGTGGGGACATCCTCTTCGAATTGGTCCATCAGTTTGAGATCTTCGTCGGTCACTTCGAAGACCGCTCCCCAGACCTGTTCTCCTGGCGAGGGGGCCACGCTGGCCAGGCCGCATCGCCATTGCGAGGACCATCGGCAAAACTTGATGGTATGCTCTGGAATCGTGGCGAGCATCAAGAACTGATGCTCCGGCGCGCGACGTTTCAGCTGCGTGGGGTTGAGATGGTCCCCGTAGAGAAAGAATTTCATGGGTATTTACCGCCTCAGGATACAAAGGTGTCGACTAGACCGATATTTGTAACATAACCGCTTTCACGCGCACAAGCCGCATGCGAGGCTGGCGTGCGGACTGGCGGCGGTTCGATTGACTTCGCGTTGCTGCTCTTTCTAAGATGCTACGCGAGTTGTGCGGTTTTTATCCTCTCAGCGAACCCCTTGTACAGGATGTCCATGTCGCAGAACCATTCGTCCTCTCCTGCCGCCACATCTTCGTTTTCAATGGTGAAGGTGATTCACTATACGGTGGTGGCCCTCCTGTTGTTGGGGGGGCTGTACTATCTCTGGCTGAAGCCTCCGTCGCTCAATCCCATGGCTGATCCTCGGGCTGCCGAGGCCCTTGCGTTGGTGCAAACCCATCGGGCACTGGGTTATCCCACGATTCTTCAGGCGATGACCGAGCACGTGCGTTCGATGAGCGATCGCCATCGGGTTGCCCGGTTGGGTGAGTGGCGGGTGAAGCTGGTGGAAGGGGATATGTACGAGATACGAGTTCAGCTGCGAGACCAAGGGGTGACGGGTCAATGGTTCGAGCGAGAATTCATTTGGCATGCCAATCTTGCGGTGAAGAAGGTCAATGCTGCATCGCTTCCGGCTGACGGAGTCACTCCGAAAGAGCCGGACAGTGAATCGTCAGGTATGCCGGTCCCGCCAATGCCTCTCGGCGCTCCAGGATACTGAAACAATCCGTCTGTCGGTCTTGTTCATTCGGTTTTTTTTGGTCTATCTGGTTTATTTGGTTAGTTTCGTTTTGCCAAACAAACGAGAGAGACCAGATGAACCAAACAGTCTCCTACTTGAAGTTATCCGGCAACGCCACCTGCACGTGATCCCCCTCGATTCGGACGTGACAGCAGGCGACGGTAATGTCAGGATTCTCCGGCCTTGCTCCAGTCTGTACGTCGAATTTCCATCCATGCCAGGGACATTCGACGATGCGGCCCTCCAGATGTCCTTCTCCCAATGGCCCTCCCGCATGCGGGCAGGTGTTGTCGACGGCATAGAAGGATCCGTCGACATTGAAGAGCGCAATCCAGATCCCTTGGACTTCGACGGTCCGTCCGGTTCCCGGAGGAATCTCCTCCATTTTCGCAACGGTGACAAATTCAGGCATGGCGCTGATCTTTTCTGTTGGAGGTCTGGCCGATGAGACGGGTCTGTATCCGAGACCCGTCAATGACTTGATTTCGACTGAGGCTTATGGCATAGACAGAGGTACGCGTCTTAAGACTAAACCAGCGCCTTCTCACAGAAGGAGCCACGGTTGGGAATGAGGTTGCTGCATGGAAATGACTCTCCTGCTCAACGCGACGTACGAGCCCCTGCGGGTGGTCCATTGGCAAAAAGCCATTGCGCTCCTCTGGCAGGGCAAAGTCGAAGTCCTCGAGGTCTATGACCGAGAGGTGCACGCGGTGTCGATCTCCTTCAAGCTTCCCTCCGTCATGCGGCTCCTCAAGCTGGTTCGCCTCAAGGACGTTCACCGGGCCGTGAAATTCTCCCGCATCAATATTTTCACCCGCGATAGTTATGCCTGCCAATATTGCCGGTTCAAGTTTCGGACAGAGGAGCTGACGTTCGATCATGTCGTCCCGATCGCCAAGGGTGGGCGAAAGACCTGGGAGAATATCGTCACCGCCTGTTGGCGTTGCAACAATAAGAAAAGCGGTCGCACGCCCGATGAAGCCGGCATGAAGTTGATGAAGAAGCCGGTCAAACCACGTTGGAACCCGGTTGTGACGATTACCATCGGGATTCGGAATACGCCAGAAAGCTGGCGCGACTATCTCTATTGGAATATGGAGTTGGACGCCGACCCTGCCGAAACCTAGCCAGGCTGTTGAAACACGCTTTCAGCTTCGTTCCCTGCCTTCGCCGAAGCGCTTCGCGCAGGCAGGTCGCCTCGAACGCATCCTCAACGGGGACCCAGCCGCCTCACCGACTCGGCGGCGCGCACAGACGTGGTGCTCCTTATTCGTCGCACCGTGCGCCCCTGAGGGTACGCCTCCGGTACATTCATCGTCTGCGGCCTTGCTGCAAACCTGTTTGAACAGCCTAACCTGTATCCTGTATCGGTCTAGTGCACTGTATCTAGGATAATCTCGAAATTCCGTCCGCCCGGTAACGTCGGATTTTTCGCGTAGCGGCCTTCGATGTCGCCTGGCTGAGCCGGGCCTGCCTGTCCATCTCGGTCCAATCGGGCCACCACATCCAGCATCCCGCGCAGTTCAGAGCCCTGCACCATCACATCGGCGTTGGTGAGCTCGAATGCCACGGGGAATTGCGGGTGCTCGATTCGTGTGGCTGCGACGGGACGAGGGCTGCCAGGCCGTTTGACCATGACAAAGAGGACATCTGTCGGACGGACTTGATCGGCCAAGGCTGGCGCGATGATGACACGACCGGCCACTACGGCTTCGCCGGTTGCCGGGTCGCAGCTATGGGCCAGGCCCAGCCAGGCTGCGATCGCGGCGAGGCCGATAATGCTACTGGCCAGTCCAAGTGTGCGTGCGGTATAGGCGGCCATGGGCACGGTTCCTTTGCAAAGGTGTAGGGCAAACCGGCGCATTATAGCGGGGGCCGGTAGAAAAGGGGAAGGCACGGTTTACGCTGCAAAACAGGGTGTTGTATGATACGCCCCACTATTGAATTGGGAGGAACCACCATGGCAGCAAATTCTGGCTTTCCGTTGTCTCTGGATGTGAAGGGTTACCCGGTGCTTGTGCTCGGGGGAGACGAGGAGGCCTCGGAAAAAACTCAACGGTTGTTGGAAGCAGGGGCGAAGGTGACCGTCGTGGCACCGTCGCTCAACGATACACTCAAAGATTTGGCTGCGTCGGCGAAGGTGGTTCATCGTGGGCGCCATTTTCGCGACACCGATTTGGAAAGTGCGATTCTCGTGATGAATATGGTGCGGGGGGATCGTGATTTTTCACGCGCGCTCTTCGCGAAGGCGCGGGAGAAGAAGTTCCTCTTGTGGTCGGTCGACCAGCCGGAATGCTCAACAGTGACGATGCCGGCGGTCGTGGCGTCCGGGCATCTCCGTGTCGCGATCAGCACGAGCGGGGTGGCTCCGGCTCTGTCCGGTTTCATGAAAGAAGACATGGAAAAGATCTTCGGCGAGGAGTTTGCCGCCTTTGTGGAATGGCTCGGCGAACTTCGGGAGAAGACCAAGGCGAACGAGCCGGAGTTCGAAAAACGCCGGGCCCTGTTGCGTGAGGCCTTGGATGGGTTTCGCGTATTAGGGAAGGTCCAGTATCCGAAGGTCTGGCTGGATGAACGGGCGAAGCTTGCGGTCGTGCCTGGGATCAAGGGCGAAGCGTAAGGGAGTTACGGCGTACCGTGTGAGGTGTGAACGTAAAGGGTGATGCGGAGAAGAAGGAGTCGCAATGGTCTTATTGGAATTCAGTATGTCTCCATTGGGCAAGGGAGAAAGCGTTGGCAAATATGTGTCGCGCTCGCTCGATATTATCGATAAGAGCGGAGTGGACTACCGGTTGAATCCGATGGGGACGGTGCTCGAAGGGGAATGGGATGAGGTCTTTGCCGTCGTCAAGCAATGTTATGTGCGGATGAAGAAAGATTGCGGCCGTATTTCCTGCACGATCAAAGTCGACTACCGGAAAGGCCCCAAGGGCCGGCTCACGAGCAAAGTGGCCAGTGTAGAACGACAACTTAAACGGAAAGTGAAAACGTAACACTCTGGCGCGGTACCACAGGCTGTATCTCTGTATCTTTCTCGTGACGGCCGGTATCTGAAGGGATACTTGCCGTCACGACGACTATCAAATAGTTCCCCATTTCCTGAACGCCGTTTTCATTATCCCATCATTTTTACACGAAACCACGATTCTCGTTGGTCGTATCGTGCAGGTATGTACTTTGCGTTGTCCAACTGATAGTGCCTACGTAGTTTGTCAGTGCCTTGGGAGTATGAACTGGTTTATGCTGTAGGGTATTTTCATGCGGCAAATAGCATGGTGGTGATTCACCATAGGGTAGGGAGATGTGGATGGGAAGGATCGCGCAGTTTCGGTGGACAATTCGAAATGGCTTATGGAGTCGGATCTTGGCGTTGAAGTTCAGCACCAATCGAGATTTAGATGTGACCAGATGTATCAAGGACCCACGGAAGCTGGAGGCCGTTCCTGTCGCGCGGATATTCCCCCGTATCGTGATTCAGCATGTATTGATCGGTGACCGCACGCCCAGGGACGAACAATATCCTGTGGTCCGGCACCGGATTCGCCGGTTCTTCTCGCGATTGTTCATGCTCTTGAATCGCCTTTTCCCTCCCATGGTACAGGGGCTTCCTCCCATCGATGCGAATCCGCAGATGGCGTTGGCCCAGGCCTATACCGATCGACATCGCCGGGCGGTCAGCAGGGCGGCGAAGCGGCATGGCTTGGTCTCC
The DNA here is from genome assembly GCA_009885705.1 of Nitrospira sp. Lineage (GTDB taxonomy): Bacteria > Nitrospirota > Nitrospiria > Nitrospirales > Nitrospiraceae > Palsa-1315. The sequence continues at coordinate 11,595 of VFKF01000387.1, forward strand.
AAAGAGGTGTTGGAGTTTCCGGTGCTTCCACAGGAACTGAAGGGGAGCCCTGATCTCGGGACCCTGGCGGTGCAAGGGCCTTTTGCCGGGTATATCAGGAAGGTGATGAACCAGGACTCCTTTGAATGGGATCTCCGGCATTTGACCGAATATCACCCCAGGGCAGGGCTTTATCGGTTGGGCATGCGTGTTCAGTTTCAGTTGGACCCCATGGGGAAGCGACTGACTCCGACGAAGATCGAGTCCGCACTCGGGCTGTCCTATCCCAACGATGCGAACTGGGCCTTGGCAAGCCGCTTGGCGCTCTGTGCACTCTCCACCCATACGAGCCTTATTCGCCACTGGAATTGGGTGCACCTGATCGGCGGTGAGACGCTGTCCATCGTGACACGCAATGTGCTCCCCACCGATCATCCATTCTGTCGGCTGCTATGGCCCCATATCTTTGGCGCTCAGGCCAGCAACCGGCTCGGGATGGAGTCGCAGGTGGTTCCTGGAGGCGACTTCGAGTCGGTGTTCAGTTATGCCCATGAGGAGATGTATCGGCTCATGGACGACAGCGTCGGAGGGTTTGATGCAAAGGCTTGGGATCCCCAAGGTTATGCCGCCAAGCGGGGCGTGTTGCATGCAGGATTCGACCAGCCAACCGAGGGGAATTTGGCCGCCTTGTTCGATATCATGCTCCGGCATACGGCACGATATCT
>VFKF01000068.1 GCA_009885705.1 Nitrospira sp.
CCACCATCAGGCGATCGCCCCATAACACGTTCCCCTGCTCATCGATGGTCCCGATACGATCGGCATCTCCATCGTAGCCGATCCCGACATCGGCCTTGTGCTGTTTGACCGCCTGAATCAGATCGTCAAGATTCTCTAAGACCGTGGGATCGGGATGGTGATTTGGGAATCTCCCATCAAGATCGCAATAGAGCCCGGTGACGCGGCAGCCCAAGAGCTCCAACGCCTCCTTGGCTACCAACGCGGCGACACCGTTTCCGCAGTCGATAACGACATGCAGACGCTTGGCGTTGACGTGCGCGAAACTCTTTTTGAGATAGGCCAGATAGTCGGGAATGATGGCATGTTCTGACAGGGTCCCAGCGCCTGAGACAAACGCACCGGCCTCCATCACTGCTCGCAGCGCCTGAATCTCTTCTCCATGAATCGCTTCTTTTCCAATGCAGATCTTGAATCCATTGTATTCAGCCGCGTTGTGGCTTCCGGTGATCATGATACCGCCGTCAACCGGCAGCTGAAACAGCGAGAAATACACCAGAGGCGAGGGGCAAATACCAATATCTATGACGTTCAGACCACCGGCAAGGAGCCCGCGCACAAGGGACGCGAAGAGACCTGGCGAACTGAGTCGACCATCTCGCCCGACTGAAATCGTCTTGACCCCACGGTCTTTGACATAGGTGCAGTAGGCGCGCCCCACTTGCTCCGCAATCGAATCGGTGAGCTCCTGCCCCACGATGCCGCGCAAATCATATTCGCGAAAGAGTCCCATAGATACCCCTGTGATATGTGATCAGTGATGGGTGATCAGCAGAAGCAATACGCGACACCGACTCTCCACGCATCACTATTGTGGCGTCCGCCCATAATCATCCTGAAACCGGACAATGTCGTCTTCTCCAAGGTAGGGCCCATTCTGCACTTCAATAATATGCAGGGTCTCTTGACCGGGGTTTTCCAAGCGATGACGGGTTTCGACAGGGATTTCCGTACTATGTCCAACTTTGAGATCGAAGACCTCGTCCCCTCTCGTCACACGTGCCGTCCCCGTGATCACTACCCAATGTTCGCTTCGTTGATGATGCATCTGTAATGAAAGCCGGCCTCCCGGCTTCACCGTCACCCGCTTCACTTTATAACCTAGCCCCTCTTCCAGGATCGTATAAGACCCCCAGGGCCGCTGCACGGTGAGATGCTCCAGATGTTCCGGCGCTTTCTGCTTCTTGAGAATCTCGACCAACTGCTTCACATCTTGCGCACGGGATTTTGGACAGACTAATGTGGCGTCCGGCGTATCCACGACCACCATGTCGGTGAGCCCGATTGTGGCCACGAGACGGCGATCCCCATACACAATCGACCGATGGCTATCGATGTCGACGACACGACCGACCAGAACATTGCCGGCCTTATCCTTCGACGCCACTTCATCCAAACTTCCCCAACTCCCAACGTCGGACCATTGAAAAGCCACGGGCACGATCGCAGCTTTCTTCGACTGCTCCATCACACCGTTATCGATCGAGACCGGCTTGAGCACCCGATAGGCATCGTCGATCGCCTGTCTCGATGCTCCGGTCTGGATCAATTGACCGATCCGCTCGATCCCACGATAGAGGGCCGGTTGGTGGCGCTGAATCTCGTCAAGAATCGCCGCAGCACGCCAAATGAACATGCCGCTGTTCCAAAAATAGTCCCCCGCCTTGAGATATTGTGCCGCCTTGGCGGCATTGGGCTTTTCAACGAATCGGCTAACCGGGTGTCCCTTGAGCGTGCCCTGTTTTTCCAATGTGACCTTCCGGTTGGGCTTGATATAGCCATAAC
>VFKF01000539.1 GCA_009885705.1 Nitrospira sp.
CACAACGACAATCAGGTCCTCGTGGCGGTTAATGCCTATCTGCAGTTTTAAAGTGAAACCCTTCTCCTAGGAGAAGCCGGCTCGCTCATCGATTGCCGATGAGCGAGCCGGTGTATTTCTCAACAAGCGATTCGCTCCCTCGCGGCATTGCGCTGGTGTCTCTGCCTCGTTAGAATCCTTCCATGTCGATCTTTTACCTGAGATTGGTAGCGGCACAGATAAATCGCCGGCCTCTTGAGATGAACGCGTCTCTTTCGTTGTCGGTCTGGTTGGCCGTTGTTTTGCTGGCGATTCCTTGTGGTGCGCAGACGCCTGCACCAGCGCCGCCGGTTCAGAACCAACTTGGACAGAGTCCTCAAGCCGATCTCAATGTCGGGGGCTCTGGCCAGTCAAGCGTGGGGCCCACATCTGCGCCGGTTTCCGGGGTCGGCTCCTCGGCAAGTTCAAGTCTCGGGAAGGGGTTTGGCTCAGCTGGGCGGGGACTCCCGGGGATGCCAGGCGGCCCGCCGATCAGGGGATCGATGGGGTCCCAAGATCCCTCAGGCAAGTATATGACCCCTCCGACTATCCAACCGTTGTTGTGCGATCCGGCCGTGAATATTCCCTGCTAGCGGCAGGATGCTGAAAACGTCCGCCAGCGTCGTTCTCAGCTCATCGAAATCCTCAACGTACCCCAAGGGTACGCCTCCGGTTTCGACTCGCCTGCGGCCTTGCTGGACGGCCATTTTGAGCAGCCTACGGGAGAGCGCAGAAACTTGAGCCAGGCTGAACTGGCACCCAGCATGCTCGGTTGACGGCCAAAGTCAGAATCGGCTAGGCTGGCCTCCGTCATGCCAAGTCGTTACCGCGCACTGGCTATGACCTGACACTGATGAAGGGGGTTCTCGTGCACTACGGTCGCCTGGTCCTCATCCCCATGTTTTCCATCCTGCTTTTCTCTTTCGCCTGGACGGCCAAGGCGGCGGAGCCGACATTCGATCAGACGGCCCGCTACATCCTGGAAATCGTCAAGGCGTTTCGCACCGCCTATGTCCTGGAAGTGGTCGAGCATCTCAGGGATAGTGGTGTGGTGCCGAAGGAGGATTGGCAAAAAGATTCGCACTACATCCCGCTTCCGGCTCAATTCGTGAAGGCTGCGGCCGATCAAGTCACCGGTTTCGAGATGGGGTTGATCGGTCTCACGCCTCTCAATCCCGAGAATCGTCCCAAGACCCTCGCCGAAAGCGATGCCCTGGTGCAGTTGGAGAAAAATCGCGATGTGAGTGTGCTCACGTTCGTGGACGGCGACCAATTCAAAGCCATCTCGGCGGATCTCGCGTTCGTCCAGTCCTGTGTCGATTGCCACAACAAGCATCCCAGCGCGCCGCGTCGGAACTTTCGCCGGTGGGATGTGATGGGCGGTGTCATCGTTCGGCTCAAGCGCGATGCGTCACCGGAAGGACTCCCGTTGGGACCGGAACCGTCCAAGCGGCCGATGGCCCCGATCGAGCGGCTGACTCCCAATTCTGCGGTTCCACCACCCTGGGTACGCTAACGATCCTGCTCTATTGTGTCCCATCATGACTGTGATGCCATGACACCGCCCCTGCTCATCCTTCCCGGTTTTGGTAATTCGATGTCGCATCATTGGCAATCGCTCTGGGAGCTGCGTCATCCCGATTGGCAGCGCGTGGAGCTTGGCAATTGGGATCATCCTGCCTGCGACGATTGGGTGCGTGCGCTGGATGTGGCCGTGGCGGCCTGTCCCTCTCTGCCTCTGCTCGTGGCCCATAGCCTTGCCTGTCTTCTGGTGGCGCAGTGGGCCCATCGTTCGTCATTGGCCTTGAAAGGCGCGTTTCTCGTGGCGGTGCCGGATCCGCAGAGCGAATGGTTCCCCGCGACGGCGCAGGGGTTCGCGCCGGTGCCGATGGGCCCATTTGCATTTCGCAGCCTCGTGGTCGCCAGTACCAATGACCCCTTCGGCTCGCTGGCCCATGCCGAACAATGTGCACAGGCCTGGGGGAGCGGCTTAGTCGATATCGGCCAGGCGGGACACATCAATGCCGACAGTGGGCATGGCACCTGGGACGAGGGGTATGCGCTTCTACAGCAATTCGCCAGCTTAGAAACGATGAGCGGTGAACGATGAATGATGAGCAAAGAAACTCTTCTCACTTCCGCGTTCATCGTTCACAGTTGCTCACGCTAGAGGTAGTGCTGGTGATAGTTTTTCGTCGCCAGCGTCTGTGTCTCTAGATCCCACTCGATTGTGAATATGGCTGATCGTGCCGATGATAACGACAGGAGTCGTCGGCCGTCCTTTGCCACAACCGTCTCGGCTTGTCGGAAGTCGAGGGTCTTGTCCGGTCCGGTCCTGTTGCAGACGATGAGCGGGAGTCCTGTGTCGCCGGTACATCGTTCCCATTCGCCGCTGGGGCCATGATGGCCCGGCGCCCAAGCCGCAGCCGATATCAACAACTGGGCCCCTTGAGCTTGCAGGGATCGCGCAATGTCCGAGGTATAGGCATCCGCGCAGATCAGCATGCCTATTCTGGTGAACGGGGCGACGGGAAGGGCGATCGCTTCTGTGCCGGGAGTCGACCAGGATTCCGATCCCACCCGTAACGTATGAATCTTTCGATGGGCGCCGAGGATGGTGCCATCC
>VFKF01000043.1 GCA_009885705.1 Nitrospira sp.
AGGACAGCTTGGTCGCATTGGCCGGAGTCATGATCTGAATGTCGAGGCCCTTCGTATCATGTTCTTTCAAATACTGATTCACCTTCGCGATCAATTGCGCATCGTGCGCGCGGGCCTTATCCAGCCAGAAAATGGCCGGAGCTCCGGTTGCCTTCGCACGAGTCACTGCGAGTTTGACCCAGTCTCGGATCGGTGCATCCTTCACCTGGCACATGCGCCAGATATCGCCATCTTCTACTTTATGCTCGAGGAGCACCTTGCCTGCGGCATCGATCACGCGGATCGTACCATTGCCAGGAGCCTTGAAGGTCTTGTCGTGCGACCCGTATTCCTCGGCCGCCTGCGCCATGAGACCGACGTTGGGCACGCTGCCCATGGTCTTCGGGTCGAGGGCGCCATGCTTCTTACAGAATTCAATGACCTCGTGATAGACCGGCGCATAACTGGCATCCGGAATCACACATTTGGCGTCTGCGGCCTTGCCGTCAGGGCCCCACATCTTGCCGCTGTCGCGAATGACCGGCGGCATGGAGGCATCGATAATGATGTCGCTGGGCACATGCAGGTTGGTAATCCCCTTGTCGGAATTCACCATCGCCATGGGTGGCCGCTTCTGGTAGACCGCCTGCACATCGGCTTCGATCGCCTTGCGCTGATCCTCCGGCAAGCTCTTGATCTTGGCATAGAGATCGCCGAGCCCGTTGTCCGGATCGACGCCCAACTTCTTGAGCGTCTCGCCATGCTTTTCGAAGACGTCCTTATAGAACACCGTCACGGCATGACCGAAGATCTTCGGATCCGAGATCTTCATCATGGTGGCTTTCATGTGGATGGAAAACAGCACACCCTTTTTCTGGGCATCCTGCATCTGCTCTTCGAGGAAAGTCCGTAACGCACGGACGCTCATGAACGTGGCATCAATGACTTCCCCGGCTTGCAACGCCACTTTCGGCTTCAACACCGTGGTCTTGCCATCCTGGCCGACGAACTCGATCTTCACGTCCGTTGCAGCTGCCACCGTCATCGACTGTTCGTTGGAGCGGAAATCCCCGCCCTTCATATGGCTCACATGCGTCTTGGAGTCCGCACTCCAGGCGCCCATCTTATGGGGGTGTTTTCTGGTATGGGCCTTCACCGAGAGCGGCGCACGCCGGTCGGAGTTGCCTTCGCGCAAGACCGGGTTCACGGCGCTGCCTTTCACTTTGTCGTAGCGCGACTTGACGTCTTTTTCTTTGTCGTCTTTGGGAACTTCCGGATACTCGGGCAGTTTATAGCCCTGGCCCTGCAATTCCTTGATGGCTTCTTGCAACTGAGGCAGCGAGGCGCTGATGTTGGGCAGCTTGATGATATTGGCTTCCGGGGTCTTGGCCAACGCTCCCAACTCGGCCAGGTCGTCCGACTGCTTCTGTTCGGGCGTCAAGTAATCCGGAAACAAGGCGAGAATACGCCCGGCTAGGGAAATGTCCCGCAATTCAACCGACACGCCGGCTGCCTTGCTGAAGGCGTTGATAATCGGCAAAAACGAATAGGTCGCCAACATCGGCGCTTCGTCCGTCTTCGTATAAATGATCTTGGATGCCTTGGTCGTCATGGTTATTCCTCTGTTAGCTCGTTGTCAGTTCAGCGCGTTCAACGCTGAACCAGCCTTGAACCACGCAATCTGTTGCTCGGTGATGCTGTGGTTCGCCTGGATGGTGAGCGATGTGCCATCCGTCTTATGGATCGTCACCTGCACCGGTTTGCCGGGAGCCAGGCTGCTGAGCCCCGTCACGCTGATGCGGTCCTGTTGCTCAATCTTCTCGTAATCCTTCGGGTCAGCGAAGGTCAACGCCAAGATCCCCTGTTTCTTCAAATTCGTCTCGTGAATGCGGGCAAAGCCCTTCGTGATGACAACGCGCACGTTGAGGAATCGCGGAGACATCGCGGCATGTTCCCGGCTGCTACCCTCGCCGTAATTCTCGTCGCCGACTACGATCGAACCGATCCCCTTCGCCTTATAACGGCGGGCGATCTGCGCCATGGTCAAGCCGGTCTCCCCCGTCAACACATCCGTGCCCTTGCCTGGCTCCGGGAAGAACGCATTGTTCGCGCCCAGGAACATGTTGTCGCTGATCTTGTCCAAATGGCCGCGGAACTTGAGCCAGGGGCCGGCCGGAGAGATATGATCGGTCGTCGTCTTGCCCTTGGTCTTGATCAACAGCGGGAGCTTTTCGAAATCTTTGCCGTCCCAGCGAGGGAAAGGCTGCAGCAATTGCAACCGCTCACTCGTCGGCGGAATGTCGACGGTCAAACCATCCCCGTTGGCGGCCGGCGCCACAAAACCTTCGTCAGCCTTCGCGAAGCCCTTGGCTGGAAGTTCTTCACCCTGCGGCGGCTCAAACTTAAACTGCTTGCCGTCCGCGCCCTTAAGCGTCTGATTGACGGGATCAAAGTTCAAGTCGCCCGAGATGGCATAGGCTGTCACAATTTCCGGGCTTGCCAGGAATGACAGAGTTTCACTAATGCCGTCGTTGCGGCCAGGGAAATTTCGGTTGAACGAACTGACGATCGAATCCGCCTTCCCCTTCACGCCATCAGCCCGCTTCCACTGTCCGATACAGGGGCCACAGGAGTTCGACAACACCGTGCCACCCAGCTTTTCAAACGTGTCCAAGAACCCGTCGCGCTTCATCGTATGATAAATACGCTCGGAACCGGGCGAGACCAGGAACGAGGCCTTCGCTTTGAGCCCGGCCTTCAACCCTTGCTGGGCAATATGGGCCGAACGGCTGATGTCTTCATAGGATGAATTGGTGCAGCTGCCGATGAGGGCCGCCTTGAGCTCGACCGGATAACCCTTCTCCTTCGCTTCAGCCGCCATCTTCGAAATGGGTCTGGCGAGATCCGGCGTATGGGGTCCGACGACATGGGGTTCGAGCGTCGACAAATCGACTTCCACAATCTCGTCATAATATTTCTCAGGCGTCTGATAGACCTCTGGATCCGCCACCAGCAACAATTTGTTAGCGATCGCCAGGTTGGCCAGATCGGCCCGATCCGTGATGTTCAAATAGGCAACCATCTTCTGATCGAAGGGGAACACGGAGGTCGTCGCGCCCAACTCCGCGCCCATGTTGCAAATCGTGCCCTTGCCGGTCGCGCTGATAGTCTCGGCTCCGGGGCCAAAGTACTCGACGATCTTGTTCGTGCCGCCCTTCACCGTCAGAAGGCCGCAGAGATACAAGATCACGTCCTTCGCCGAAGCCCAGCCGCTCAACTTGCCGGTCAGGCGGATACCGATCAGCTTCGGATGAAGCACTTCCCATGGCAGACCGGCCATGACTTCACCGGCGTCCGCACCACCGACACCGATGGCTAAGCCACCAAGTCCACCACCGTTGGGGGTATGTGAATCGGTACCGATGATCAAGCTGCCGGGGAACGCATAGTTCTCCAGCACAACCTGGTGAATAATCCCGGCGCCGGGCTTCCAGAAGCCGATGCCGTACTTCTTCGCCGCCGAGGCGAGGAAATTATAGACTTCCTTGTTCTCGTCCACCGCACGCAGCAGGTCCTTCTCGGACCCCATTTCGGCACGGATCAAGTGATCGCAATGGATGGTGCTCGGGACGGCCGCTTGCTTCTTGTTGGCCTGCATGAACTGCAACATGGCCATCTGAGCCGTCGCGTCTTGCATCGCCACACGATCGGGGCGCAAGGCCAACATCGCCTTGCCACGCTCCCAGGTCTGGGTATCGAAATTGTCGGCATGAGAAACAAGGATCTTCTCCGCCAACGTCAAACCACGCCCAAACTTCTTCCGGGCCTTGGCCAGCGCGTCCGGCATCTTTGCATAGAGATTTTTGGCTAGATCCATCGACATGATTTATCTCCGTATTCTATGTTGATCGTCGTTCGTCTCTCGTGAAACGCATCTCGCGAACTTTCACGCGCTTCACGAACAACGCTTCACGTTTCACGCTATTTCAGCGGCGGCACTTCGCGGCGCTTGGGCGCCGCGTAATTGACCAAATAATCGAATAGCCTGATCAAGCGGCTGTCCTGACGCTTTTGATCCACCCAATGCCCGATCAGCCCGATCGTGCGCGAGAGGATGAAGAAACCGTTCAAACTGTCGACCGGGAAGCCGATATCGACGAGCACCGCCGCCATCGTGCCGTCTACGTTCAGGATCAGGTTATCCTTCTTTACAGACGTGATCTTTTCCACCTCGAGCGCAAAATCGAGGCAGGGCGTCTTCATGTTCAAACTCTTGACGTATCCAACCAGCTCCTTCACCCGCTTGTCAGGGTTGCGCAGGCTCTTCACGCGATGGCCGATCCCCGGCACAGGGCCATGGTTCTTCTTCATATAAACCAGGAATTCGTCCACCGTCATTTTGTTGTCGACTGCATGTTTGAAGAAACGTCCGGCATCGGTCACGGCGCCGCCGAAGCGGGGGCCGATCATGATCAAGCCTGCCGCCACCGACTGGGACAGTCCGATCCCGGCGCAGGCCGCGATGATCGTCCCCA
>VFKF01000403.1 GCA_009885705.1 Nitrospira sp.
ATGTGGTGACCTCGGTTATCGGTTCGGTGAAGCCACTGTAGCGAAACCGTTTCCGTTGAACAAGCAGCTTTGCCTTGTTCCCTCATCGCGGCTAGGGTATTCTCCGGCCTGAGTTCGTGAAACGTGAGGCGTAAAACGTGACGTGTTCGAAGAGTTTTCCTTGCCCACCCCCCTCACTCCTCGCGTCTGACCAGTTTCTGCTATGACCGACTACGGTGTGCTCGCAAATCTGCTCGTGATCTTTTCGGTGTCGATCGCCGTCGTCTTCGTCTTCCATCAGTTCCGGCTTCCCTCGATCGCAGGATTCCTGGTCGCAGGCGCGATTATCGGCCCTCACGGGTTGAACCTGATCTCGGACATCGGCACGGTCCAAGTGCTGGCGGAGATCGGAGTGGTTCTGCTCCTCTTTACCATCGGCATCGAATTCTCGTTGGTGCAATTGGCCTCCTTGCGCCGCCTCATGTTTCTGGCGGCGCCGATCCAGGTCGGCGGTGTACTGGTGATTGCCTGGCTCGGGGCTATGCTCGTTGGCCTATCCTGGCAGCAGGGACTGTTTTGGGGATTTCTTTTTTCTCTGAGCAGTACGGCGATTGTGCTCAAGACCTTGGCCGAACGGGGAGACAGCGATTCGATCCATGGCCGAGCCACGATCGGGATTCTCGTTTTTCAGGACTTAGCCGTCGTCCCCATGATGCTGCTCACGCCGATCCTGGCGAGCCAATCGAATGGAGGTGGGCTGGCGATTCTGCTCACCTTGGGGAAGTCGGTGCTCGTCGTCGTGCTCGTCATCGCCGCCGCCTGGTACCTGGTTCCCAAGTTGTTGGAGCATATCGTCCGCAGCCGCAGCCGCGAGCTCTTCTTGCTGACGATCATCGTCCTCTGTCTCGGCATTGCCTGGCTCACGTCGCTCGGCGGTCTCTCGTTGGCATTGGGTGCGTTTATCGCCGGCTTGGTCATCTCTGAGTCGGAGTACAGCCATCAGGCCATGGCCGAGGTGCTGCCCTTCCGCGATAGTTTCAATAGTCTCTTCTTCGTGTCGATCGGCATCCTGCTGGACTGGCGGGTGTTGTTCACCCATCCGTTGCCGGTGGCAGGGCTCCTGGTCGCGATTCTGCTGTTGAAGTTTATTGCCGGGGCCGGAGCGGTCTTGTTGGCGGAGGTTCCTCCGCGTTCGGCGGTGATGGTCGGCATCGCCCTAGCCCAGGTCGGAGAGTTTAGTTTCTTGCTGGCGCAGCAGGGGCAGGAGACCGGCTTTCTGCGCGGGGACCCCTATCAGATCTTTCTGGCCGTTTCGGTGCTGTCCATGATCGTGACGCCGTTTCTCATGCAGTGGTCGCCGCACCTAGCCCGGCGCGTGGAGGCCTGGCAGCGGCTTCGCCATTGGTTGCCGAGCCGTACCATCGCCCATGTCATGCAGACCGAAGGCAAGCAGATTCGGATGAAGGACCACGTCATTATTGTGGGGTATGGGCTGAACGGACGAAATCTCGCACGTGTCCTGGGCGAAACGGAGATCCCGTATCTGGCCTTGGATCTCAATGGTGATACCGTCACTCGCGAAGCGAAACATGGGGTGCCGGTCTATTACGGCGATGCCACGAACCCCAACGTCTTGCGGCATATGAAAATCGAAGATGCGAAGGTGTTGGTGGTCGCGATCTCGGATCCCTTTATCACTCGGCGGACCGTGCAGGTCGCCAAGGGGCTCAATCCGAAAGTGCATGTCGTCGTGCGGACTCGTTATCTGCGCGAACTGGAGGAGCTGCACCAGCTTGGTGCGGATGACGTGGTGCCGGAGGAGTTTGAGACCTCCATCGAAATTTTCGCCCTGGTGCTTCGCACCTATAAATTGCCGCAGGACTTTGTCACGCAGAAGGCCGAACAGGTTCGCCGTGAAGGTTATGCCTTGCTTCGGCGCAGTGAATTGCCCGAACTGGCCCATCATCTTCGTGGCGGGACGTTGACCGATGCGGAAGTCGAAACGTGCCGTATTGAGGACGATTCGCCTGCGCGGGGAAAGACGTTGACGGAGATTTCTCTTCGTCCTCGTACGGGCGCGTCGGTCATCGCCTGGACCAGAGCGGGGGTGACGCAATCGAACCCATCGGAGAAGACGCGGCTGATGGCGGGCGATATCGTGGTGCTGCTCGGTTCGCGGGCCCAGATCAGGCAGGCAATGGGGCTGTTAGTGGAGACGGGTTCGAAGTGAGCCGTTAACGTCTTGCTGTCGTCATGAGCTGGTAAGCCTCCTCCAGCGTGGACACTTCAAGGATTGTCATGTGCCATCTCGTTGCCAGCTGGGAAAGATCTCCGTCTTGTGAGTAGAGCTGCCCGCGAGGGATGAGCAGGGTCTTAAACTCTGCGCGAGCCGCCGCTTCAATTTTGCTGGGAAGCGCACCGACCGCTTCGATCCGACCGTCTTGCATAATTTTTCCGGTCAGTGCGACGTCTGACTTGATCTCGTCGCCTCGCCAGGCTGCCACAATGCCCACCGCGACAGCGCTGCTCGCGCTGGCCCCCTCGGTCAACGCATTGTATGACCGGTTCTTGATCGTGATCACCCATTCTCGCCCGTCCTCTCCCATGGCCTTCGTCGCAGCCGCGACAGCCTGCTTCACGCCTTCTTTCCAATCCTCGCTGACGACTGAACCACCACCGAGGTGAATTTCATTGAAGAGGATTGTCGGCCCCTCCCGTCGAGGATCCTTGTCGAGTTGGAGCACGATGTAGTGGACCGTACCGGTTTGCCCATTGGCGAGCACACCCAGGGCTGGCACCGTGGCAAACCGATGCCGATCGGCTGACCAGAGGGGGACGGCTTGTGTACAACCTATGATGGTGGAGAGCAGGAGTATCAGGCGAAGTCTATACCGAGCCGAGCCGTGGTCCGCCATGGAAGTGAACAGGTTTAACTCCTCCAGCGTAGCGTGACTCGTTCTTTGAGCGGATGGTCGAGGGGCTGCCCTGTCTGCACCGATGACAGGTGTGCGGCTTTCAATTTGTAGTACCACTTGGCCGGCGTATCGGCATCGTCGATGAGCATCAAGGACGGCTTGTAGCGTAGGCCCACCGCTTGGCGCTCCATCGCTTCTCGATCCTGCGTCATGAAAATGTTGGCGAAGTAGCGAAAGATGCTTTTGGAAAACGGCACCCAGCCGAGGCAGTTCCAGGCTGCGGTAAAGTCGACGCGGCATTGCTGGTCCGTGATCGGTGTGACGGTGGCGCGGCTGGACACGAACAGCGATCCGGACTGGACGAATTCAAACCGCTGGTTGGGCAGCACAAAGTCGATGGTCGTCGTGAGTGGTCCGCCGTAAATCAGGTTCAGGAGCTTATAGGGTCCGCTGTTCTTCGAAGGTGCATGCGGCACCATGCGGAAGCCGTCGGGAATCGGTTCAAAGGCTTTGGCCTTTTCGTGCATGCTCGCCTGGGTGCGCCACCAGGAGCTCTGGTGCACAAAGGGGCCGTGAGCCGGGTCCATCAAGCCGACGATCCCGTCGTCGATGGCGCAATCCAACAAAGTCGAGATGTGAATCATCCGATAGGGGGATGAGGGTAAGGGAAGCGGCGGCACGTCCGGGACGATCTGATTCGGTCGTTGAGGGTCGGGAATGAACACCCAGACATAGCCGTCCCGTTCACGGCAGGCATAGGTGGTGATGCCGATTTTATCCGGTTGAATGGGGGAGTTTTCAACGAGCGCAGGAATTCCCTGACAACGGCCCGCCTGGTTGAACTGCCAGCCATGGTAGGCACATTCGACGCAGTCACCATTCATTTTTCCAAACGAGAGCGGCATGCCTCGATGGGGGCAAATGTCGCGCATCGCCGCGACCGCACCCTGCGCCGTCTTGCAGACCAGGATCGGGAGGCCTAAGAGGACGGTCCCCTTGAGGCTGCCGGGAGCGAGTTCACTGCTCAGGCAGGCGGGATACCAAAACCCAAACAGTGGCGCACTCTTAGACGGCTTAATTTCGGTAATGAAGTCGCTATTCATGGAAAAAGGAAGGACGCACGTGAGAGGACCAGCCTGCTCGTGAATATAACGAGCAGGTCACAGAACGTCAAGCCAGCCGGCGGCGGATCATCCTCGTTACCCAACGAGGGCCTTCCCCTTGCATCAAATCAGGTCAGGGAGCCGCCAGACTGTTCTTCACTGCGCGCATCGGATGAGCATACTTTTCGATCTTCCCAATCATCTCCTGAGGCCCATATGCCGGTCTGACTGCGGCCGTCAAGCGAGGCCCTTCCAATTCCCTATACCCCTTAAAAGGAGTGGCCGAGGTTGCCCTTTACTGCGCGCATCGAACGAGCACATTCATATTGTGCGCGTTCTGCGAGCAAGAAGGGCACCTGGCCGCTCCTTCCCTCTTCCTTGACAGCAAAAAGAAGCAGAGACTATAGTTTAAACCGCGTTGAAATGGCCGGTTTCATACGGTTCAGACAGAAAAGAGGGCGATATGACAATTGCGCAGATGGACCCGGCGGTGGCCTTGGCGGACTTGCAGGCCTCCAAGCCAGATAGAGTGACGATCGTACTATTGAGCGGTGACATGGATAAGGCGATGGCGGCGTTCATCATTGCCACGGGGGCTGCTGCCATGGGCATGCGGGTCACCGTCTTTTTTACCTTCTGGGGCCTCAATACCATTCGCCGAAAAGGTGTTGCCAGCTCTGCGAAGGATTGGCTTCGTCGCATGTTCGGCCTGCTGAATACCGGAGGTGCGGATAACCTCCCTCTTTCCCGGTTCCATTTCTGGGGTCTGGGCACGAAGATGATGAAAAAGGTCATGAAGCAGAACCGGATGCCCGGTGTGCCGGAACTCATGGAGACGGCGCTGGACCTCGGTGTGCACTTCATTGCCTGCACGACGACCATGGGGCTGATGGGGATCACCAAAGATACGCTGATCGAGGGCATCGATCAGTTCGCAGGGGTGACGACCTACCTTGCGGAGGCCAAGCAGGGTAGTGTGAACTTGTTCATTTAACATACAAGGCTGGAGGTTCGGGGCTAGGGGCGAGCGGTCGGATTTTTCCTCTAGCCCATTGCCTCTCGCCGCTTGCCAGGAGTCTTACCGATGATTCAAGCAGATGTGAAGCTCGATACGCTCGGGTATTTTTGCCCGATGCCGATTATCATGACCTTGAAGAAGATCAAGGAACTCACGGTGGGTCAGGTTCTTGAAG
>VFKF01000310.1 GCA_009885705.1 Nitrospira sp.
AAGAAGTGTCCGCTGGACGGACGGGGCATGCGGAATCGGTCGAAGTGGTCTATGACCCGAAGAAGGTGAGCTATCAGAAGCTGTTGGATGCCTTCTGGCGCAACGTCGATCCCCTCGCAGCGAACGCGCAATTCTGTGATCATGGCTCACAATATCTCGCGGCTATTTTCTATCGGACGGAGGAGGAAAAGCGTTTGTCGGAGACGTCCAAACAAGCCATTGAGCAATCGAAACGGTTCACAGAAGCGATCGTGACGCAAATCGTGCCTGCCGCTCAATTTTATTCCGCTGAGGAATACCATCAGGACTTCTACAAGAAAAACCCCGTTCGCTACAAATTCTATAAATACAATTGCGGTCGCGCCCAGCGGCTCGATGAATTGTGGGGGAAACCATAACGTGAATCGAGGTGCAGAGCCTCACGTCCGGCTCATCGCATCACCCTGACCCGCCACGACGGGTTGCGCGACAAATCCTCCCCCTCCAGTGTATATTTCTGACCCTTGTGTGCTTGTGTCATTACCATTACCCAGTGAGGTGCGGTTCGTGAAACGTCCGATTCGACGATCGACGAGAAAGCCAGTGGTCGGTGTGATGGGTCCGGCCAAGGCCGGTACCAGAGCGCTAGCCGATGCGAAAAGTTTGGGTGAGCTGATCGCCCGTCAAGGATGGGTGGTGCTAACCGGGGGGCGCGCGAGTGGTGTGATGGACGCGGCGAGTGAGGGGGCCAAGTCGGTGCCAGGCAGTTTGACGATCGGAATTCTTCCGGACGACAAGGCGTCGGTGTCCCGATATGTGGATGTGGCCATCGTCACGGATCTGGGCCAGGCGCGCAACAATGTGAACGTGATGTCCAGCGACATCATCGTGGCCTGCGGACTCGGCGGGACCGGTACCGTGTCGGAAGTGGCATTGGCATTGAAGGCCAAGAAGATGGTGATTCTGTTAGGTGCGGATAAGGCTGGCGTCAGCCTGTTCAAGAGTCTCTCGCCCGATCTCGTCCATGCTGCTGCCTCGCCGGAAGAGGCGGTTAAGCTGATCGGCGAGCTCCTCTAGCTGGGCGCTGAAACAGGCCACCAGCTTCGTTCCCTGCCTTCGCCGAAGCGCTTCGCGCAGGCAGGTCGCTTCGTTCAGATCCTCAACGGGGACCCGGCCGCCTCACTAACTCGGCGGCGCGCACAGACGTGGTGCTCCTTATTCGTCGCACCGTGCGCCCCAGAGGGTACGCCTCCGGTCCTCACTCGCTGCGGCCTTGCTGGAGGTCCTGCTTGAGCACCCAGCAGTATTTTTTCTTATCTCGCATGTGCAGACCTTCGAAGTTCTCACGTACGAACGTAGGATTTCTGTAGACTGCGAGCGATTCCTCGTCATTCCTCCAGAGTTTCCTGTTGAAATTTTTCGAGCACTCTTCGCTTGAGAAGAACTGTGCCAGCTGGGGCTGAGCCAACAGTTCTCAAACGTCCATTCTGTGCACTTCACGGCATCGATCGTATCGCGGCATATCTATTGTTTCCCCTGTGCGATCCATAGGTTAGTGACGGGCAGTTGGGGCACGGATCTTGAGACCTTGCAGACCCTGATGAAGGTGATGTC
>VFKF01000430.1 GCA_009885705.1 Nitrospira sp.
ATCTGCGGCAGCTGGCTGAGTGGATCCTGGCCGATCGTCTGCCGGTCCGTTTTCAATTGCAGATGCACAAATACATCTGGGCGCCGGACATGCGCGGGGTGTGAAGAATAGCTGTCAGCGTTCAGCCGTCAGCTCTCAGTTTTGGCTGAAAGCTGAGCGCTGAAGGCTGACCACTCGAACAAAGGAGAGGTGAATGAAAATCATGCGGGTCACGGTACAGGTTGGAAAAGCAGAGACTGCCGCTACAGAGGTATTGGTCCTCACGCACTGCGACGGAGAGGGATTAGGCACACAGGATGCGGCCCTGCTCGATCGAGCCCTCGGGGGTTCGCTGCGCAAGCTGGTCCAGTCCAAGGAGTTCGAAGGCAAGGCCAACGAGGTCTTGCTCTACCACACGCAGGGCTCGGTGCCTGCCAAACGGCTGGTACTCGTCGGCTTGGGCAAGAAGCATGACGTCACGCTAGAGACGATCCGGCAGGCAATGGGCACCGCGGCGAAGCGTGCCCGTCAGGCGAAGGTTGGGTCCTTTACCGTGGTCCTTCCCACCGTCACCCCTGCCGGGATGTCATCGGTTGAAGTGGCGCAAGCGATGGTGGAAGGAGCGATCCTCGGCAGTTATCAGTTCACCGTCTATCGGACCGCGGCGGCGGAACATGCCGTCGAAGGGATGAAGATTCTCATCCCGCAGAAGAGTCAGCTGAAGCAGGTCACAGAGGGCATTCGGCGCGGCGTCGCCACGGCAGAGGCTACGGTGTTCGTTCGCGACCTCTGTAATCATCCCTCCAATGTCCTGACCCCCACCAAAGTCGCCGAGGAAGCGAAAGCGATTGCGAAGGCCAAAAAGATTTCGATCAAAATTCTTGAGCAGAAAGAGATGGAACGCTTGGGGATGGGAGCGCTGCTGGGCGTCGCGCGCGGGAGCCAAGAGCCGCCGAAGTTCATCATCCTGGAATACAACGGAGCCAAGAAGAAAGACGAACGTCCGGTTGTATTGGTCGGGAAGACCATCACCTTCGATACGGGTGGAATCTCGTTGAAGCCTGCTGAAAACATGGAACATATGAAGGCCGATATGACCGGGGGAGCCGAAGTGCTCGCCTCGATCCGTGCGGCAGCCAGGCTCAAGCTCCCGCTGCGGCTCATTAGTATCCTGCCTGTAGCGGAAAATATGCCGGGCGGCAGGGCGATGAAGCCCGGCGATGTCGTGACCACGCTCTCAGGAAAAACGGTTGAAGTGCAGAACACGGATGCGGAAGGGCGGCTCATCCTGGCCGACGGCCTGGCCTATGCGATGCGGTACAAGCCGGCGGCCTTGATCGATATTGCCACCCTCACGGGAGCCTGTGTCGTCGCGCTCGGCCAATTTGCGATCGGCATGTTCGGCACCGACCAGGCACTCAAGGAACAGGTCCGGAAGTCCGGGCAGAAGGCGGGCGAGCGTGTCTGGGAGATGCCTCTGTGGGAAGAATATTTCGAACAGCTCAAAAGCGACGTCGCCGATATGCGGAACATCGGCGGCCGGGGCGGCGGCATGATCACCGCCGCGCTCTTTCTGAGCAAGTTCGTCGGAGACTGCCCCTGGGTGCACCTCGATATCGCCAGTACGGATTGGAGCGAACGGGAGCGAGCCTACGTGCCGAAGGGGCCCACCGCGATCGGGACCAGACTGTTGCTACAGTACCTGATCGATCGAAGCCTGTAGCAGCCTGTCAGCAGGGGAGCACAATCGTATGACGACGCGTGACAAAATCGGACAGCTCTTTATGGTCGGGTTTCTCGGCACGTCGGTGACCCGCGATCTGGCCTCCTTCATCAAGGAGTACAAACCTGGCGGTGTCATTCTGTTTTCGCGCAACCTCGAGTCCGTCGAACAGATGGTCGACTTGACCAACGATCTCCAGGCCTGTAGCCCTCATTCGCCGCTGTTGATCTCCATCGACCAAGAAGGAGGCCGGGTCTCCCGTCTTCCCAAAGGCTTTACGATTTTCCCTCCCTGCGACCTCTTGGGCCGCTGCAATTCCACCGAACTGGCCTACGCCGCTGCGGCCACCATTGCCAAAGAGCTGCGAGCAGTGGGCGTGAATATGAATATGGCGCCGGTGCTCGATGTGAACAGCAATCCGGATAATCCGGTTATCGGCGACCGTGCGTTCGGGACGACGCCTGACGTAGTCTGCGAGTTAGGGCTGGCCACGGCGGCGGGACTGCAAGACAACAAAGTTGTGGCCTGCGGGAAACATTTTCCCGGCCACGGCGATACGAATGCCGATTCTCACAAAGAGCTGCCGGTGGTCGAAGCAGCTCGGGAGCGATTGGAGGCGGTCGAATTCCCTCCCTTCCGCCGTGCCGTCACGCAGGGCATCGCATCAATGATGACGGCGCACGTGCTCTACCGAGCCCTCGATCCTGAACTGCCCGCCACGCTCTCACCGACCATCATCAATGGATTTTTGCGCCAGGAGCTGCAATACGATGGTGTGGTCTTGACGGATGACTTAGAAATGCACGCGATCATCGACCACTATGGCATGGAAGATGCGGCGGTTCGTGCGCTGTTGGCTGGCTGCGATGTCTTGTTAATTTGCAAAGATCGGGATCGGGAAATCGCTGCCTTCGGGGCCGTGGAACAGGCGGTCGCATCGGGCACGATTTCGATGGAACGGCTGAGCCTGTCAGCCACTCGGATTGCCCGCCTGAAAGACCGGTTTGTGGCGCCTTATAAACCGGTGACCATCTCCGACGCGAAACTCGTAGCCGGGTGCCGATCTCATCAAATATTATTGCGCACGATCGATCAAGTTCGCGAACGGTTATTGAAAGTTCCAACACTCTAGTGCAAACGTAATTCGACTCTGGTATGGGGGGATTGTGGCACTCAAAAAAGGCGATATCCTCGACGAGTTCAAACGGTATCAACATGCCTGTGGATTGATCGTCAAAGTCATGGGCGGCGGCGAGGGATTTGAAAAGATCGTCTGTTGCGGTCATGATCTGACGGAAGAGGATCTGGTCCCCGATGTTGCGGTTGTGCGTGGACGGAAAAAGGGGAACTTGCTTCCCGCTGTCGTGCTTGACGAGAAGAAGCTGCACCCGGACTCTTGCGGATTACGCGTCATGATCATCGATGGCGGAGCCGGATTTGCGGAAATTCGTTGCTGCGGTCATTCCTTGACGGCCAGC
>VFKF01000535.1 GCA_009885705.1 Nitrospira sp.
CCCACTTGCATCCCTTCAGATTCAATACGGTCATCCAACAAGGCCAGGAGATCGGAAATCGCCTGATCCGAACGGTAAGGCGTCACCGTAAACCCGAACCGCTCCTCTGCCGATGTCTCCTGCTTCGCCTGCTCGACCAGATCCGACATATACTCTTTGAGCAAGCCCACCACGTGACCGGACAGAGCCATGCCGCTCTCCTTTGCCCACATTATGCGGATATGCCAGGGAGGGAGCAAGAACCGGCGAGCGGGGCGGGAGGTTCGAGGTTCGAAGTTCGAGGTTTTCTGAACATCGAACCCAGAACTTCGAACCCAGAACCCTCGCCCGTGTCCCGCTCGTCTCGCTTGTCTCGCAAGTCTTGCCTCCGTTATGATGCCGACGTGAAATTGACACGGAGTCAGAGGCACGGGGCAAGGATTGTTATGGTCGAACGATTTGAAGTCGCGTTGAACACCCCGGCCGGGCGCCTGACCACGGCCATCGACGTGCCGACGGGACTCATCCCCATCACCGCAATTGTTCCGGTGACGCGCCGCCTGGGGGAAGAAGCTGCAGCGCTGGAAGTCCACCAAGCGCGTGAAGCAGGTCTCACCATCTCCTGCCAGATGGGCTGTGCCGCCTGTTGCCGCATGTTGGTTCCGTTGTCCGCACCGGAGGCCTTCGCCCTGCGCGAATATGTGGAGCAGTTGCCGACCGATCGACAAACCCAGCTGCGACAACGCATCAGCGCCACGAAAGATCGCTTGACGCGTGAGGCTGTGTGGGATCGGCTCAACGATGTCGCGGAGGCTTCCAGGCCGATGCCGGACGAAGAACTCGACCCGATCAACCGGGCCTACTATGCGTTGAGAATCCCCTGTCCCTATTTAGAGGATGAGATGTGCTCGATCTACGAGGCACGACCGGCCGCCTGCCGAGAACTCCTCGTCACCTCACCGGCGGAACTCTGTCAGGATCTGGTGCGGAATCCTGTGACCCCTCTGCCGGTCTCGATGCGCATTGGATCCATCCTGGGACTGGTCTGGGGAACATTGACCAGTTCTCCGCCTCGACTCATCCCGCTCCCGATGGCCTTGGAATGGGCCGAGCGGCACGAAGAAGAATCCCGACGGACCTGGCCAGGCTCATCCCTCCTGGACCAAGTCCTCGACAACATGTGGCGGTTTCTGAGCCAGGCGTTTCAGAAGAAGTGATGGGTGATGAGTGATCAGTGATGAGCCATTGCGCTAGCCTTCCACTCCTTACTCATCACTCATCACTTATCACCGATCACTTCGGCAACATCAAAGGAGAACTGCGAATGCAACAACCCATCATCGTCTGTTTAGATTTGGAAGGCGTGTTGGTGCCGGAAATCTGGATCAACGTCGCCATCAAGACCGGCATCGACGAATTGAAGATTACCACCCGCGAGATGCCGGATTACGATGCCTTGATGAAGCGGCGCCTGGCCATTCTCGATCAGCACAAACTCACCATCCACGACATCCAAAGCGTCATCGATAAGATGGGGCCGCTGGAAGGGGCCAACGATTTTGTCGCCTGGATTCGCGAGCGCTGCCAGGTAATCATCCTGTCCGATACGTTCTACCAGTTCGCCCAGCCGCTGATGCGCCAACTGGGATTTCCGACGCTCTTTTGCAACCAGTTGGAAATCGATCCAGCCGGCCGCATCGTCAATTTCCACATGCGCATGCCGAACCAGAAGAAACATTCGGTGGCTGCGTTCAAATCGCTGAACTTTTTCACCATGGCTGCGGGCGATGCTTACAACGACACGGCCATGTTAGGAGAGGCCGATGCGGGCTTCTTCTTCTGTCCGCCGGATCATCTGCCCAAGGAGTTCCCGCAGTTTCCGGTGACGAAGAACTATGGAGAGCTGCAAGCGCGTTTCAAGGAGGCGGGAGGGCTGAAGTAGCTATCAGCTGTC
>VFKF01000029.1 GCA_009885705.1 Nitrospira sp.
GGCGCCGAACTTCTTGTCGAGAATCGCGTTACGGCCCTTGGGTCCGAGTGTTGCCTTGACGGCGTCGGCGAGCTGGTTCACCCCTCTGAGGATGGACGCGCGCGCTGCGTCACCGTACATAAGTTGCTTTGCCATTGTGGTATGCCTCCCTTAAAAAGTATCGTCGTATTGTGTCGTGGTGAATTAGCTGTTGAAGACGCCGAGGATGTCTTCTTCCTTCAGGATGAGACATTCTTCGTCTTCGATGCGGAGCTTGCTGCCTGAGTACTTGTCGAAGAGGACCTGATCGCCGACTTTGACGCTCTCGACCTTCTTGCCGATGCCCTGGATGATGCCCCGTTGTGGCTTCTCTTTCGCGCTGTCCGGGACGTAGATGCCGCCCGCGGTCCGGTCCAATTCCTCGGTGTAGGTGACGAATACCCGGTCACCCAAAGGCTGGAACCCCTTGGTCAGGTCTTTCTTCTCCGTCTTTTCCTTGGCTGCAGTGCTCATAACGATACCCTCCTCCTAAAGTTAACCCAGTGAAAATAAACGATGTAGAACAGGTGCGAACTCGATGGCGTAATCGTGGTACTCCCGACGAGCAGAAGCCCTGGTCTGCTGAACACGGGAGTAGAGATAGCCTCGGGTTCGTCCAAGTCAAGGGGGAGAAATGAGGAAATTCTTCCACGCCCACCGAACAGGGACGGGGGCATCATAACCTATTGAGAGCGGGGTATTCTAGACATTCTTTCGGTGGGGATCCCCGGCGGTCAGATCCGCAAGCGGTCGAAATCTTTGATGTCTTTCTTAATGTAGTCACGCAGCCGTTTGATAATGCGGGCCTCCAGCTGTCTCGTTCGTTCTTTGGTGATGGAGTATTTATCGCCGAGGTCTTCAAGCGTGAGAGGGGTCTCAGAGAGAATCCGGTTTCGCAGGATGTCTTCGTCTCGTTCGTCGAGCGTCTTAATGAATTCGGCGAGCTTGGTGCGGAAGAGTGTCTGCAGTTGGGTCTGTGCCAGTTGTTCGTCCGCCGGTACCTGTTGCGAGGGCAGCACATCCAACAGGCTGCCTTCCTGGTCTTCGCCCAGCGGCTGGTCCAGCGACAGTTCCCAGTTGCCTAGCCGCTGACCCATTTCGATGACGTCTCGTTCCCGTACATTCAAACGGTCAGCGAGCAGTTTCGTGTCCGGGGCAAAGCCTTCGCGTTCAAGCTTCGCCTTCTCTTTTTTTAGGTTATAGAACAGCTTGCGCTGATCTTGGGTCGTCCCGATCTTGACCAGCCGGTAGGTGTTCAGCAAATAGCGGAGGATGTAGGCTCGAGACCACCAGGCGGCATAGGCGTAAAAACGCACGTTCTTCGAGGGGTCGAACTTCTTGATGGCATGCATCAAGCCGACGTTGCCCTCTTGAATGAGGTCCATATGGTCGGCGCCGGTGTGGAGATATTCAGCGGCAATCGAGAGGGAGACCCGCAAGTTAGCCATGATGAGCTTCACGGCAGCCTCGCGGTCCCCGTTATTCCGGTATTCATGAAACAGGCGCAGCTCTTCTTCTTTGGTGAGGTAGGGATAGCGCCGGACTTCGGCCAGATATTGCTGGAGTGCGGTAATCGGCGCCACGGCCGTTGTGTCGGCGGCATGAGGCGCCTCCGGGGCTGGGCTGTGAGCATCTTCGGGAGGAGGGCTGATCTCGGAGATCTCCTCCTCGGACGGCTCCAGGACCTCGGGTTCGAGCGGTTCTTCGTCTAGATCTTTGTCGCGCGGACTCATAAGGGCCGAGATTATCATAAAGAACCGTCGGCGGAGTGCTGAAAAAGTCTGCTGGTCTCCTTCGTCTTGCGCGAATGAAACAGCGTCCCCTATAGTGCTGGATTCTATCGGAGCGCAGGTATGGTGACGGATATCCTGACCGCATTGGCGAAGGGCCATTGGCCCACATTGATTGGATCGTGGCTGCATCTCGCGGTCAGCTTCATGGTGTGGCTGTTGCTTGGCGCTCTGAGCATTGTGCTTGCGGACAGTCTGCAGTTGACCGGTACGCAGACGGCAGTGATCGTTGCGCTCCCGATGTTGGGCGGTGCGTTGCTTCGGGTGCTGGCCGGTTGGAGTAGCGATTGGTACGGGGCAAAGCCGACGGGAATATTCATTCTGGTGGGCGAGTTGGCGGTTGTCCTCTGGGGATGGTTGGGCGTTCATAGTTATGTCGAGTTGCTCGCGGTCGCGTTTTTGCTCGGTATCGCGGGGGCGAGCTTTGCGGTGACCTTGCCGTTGGCGGGCCGGACCTATCCTCCTGCCCATCAAGGGTTGGTGCTGGGCATTGTGGCGTCTGGGAATGTCGGCACCGTGTTGATTCTCTTTTATGCGCCACGGATTGCGGCGACGAGCGGATGGCATGCGGTATTTGGATGGATGGTGCTGCCGATTCTTCTCAGTCTGGCCCTATTCGTATTCTTTGTGCGTGACGATCGGCAGAGCCGGCGGGCCGAGCGCGATACCCATTGGTGGCACAATGTGGCCCTGATGGTTCGGCATCCGAAAGCCTATTGGCTCTGCGGGCTGTATGCCGTGACGTTCGGTGGGTTTGTCGGGTTCTGTAGCATGCTGCCGCTCTTTTTCCACGAGCAGTACCAGGTGGATGGCATTGCCGCCGGCTCCATTGCTGCCTTGTGTGGATTGGTGGGCAGTCTCATCCGTCCGCTGGGCGGTCATGCCGCTGACCGGATCGGAGGGTTGCGGACACTCATATTGGCTTTGCCCGTCGTCGCAGGTTTGGTCGCGGTGCTGGGCCACGTCACGGATGTCACCGTTGCCGTCGGACTGATCGTCGCAGCCGTGGGCGCCATGGGGGTCGGCAACGGAGTGGTTCTCCAGTTGGCCTCGGAATGGTTTCCCAAACAGATCGGTCTTGCCTCTGGGATCGTCGGAGCGGCGGGCGGGATTGGAGGGTTTCTCTTGCCTCTCTGGCTGGGAACGCTGAAAGAGGTTACGGGCTCCTATCGCGCCGGTTTGTGGCTCTTTGCCGCCGCCGCGGCTTGTGCCTGGGGGACCGTGCTGTTGGCGGAACGACGGGCACAGCGACTGACCCAGGCTATGGATGCACCGGGCCGTTTTTCCCCTTGACCGTGAGGGGCCAAAAAAACCATGTCAAATGTGCAATGTGAAATGATAAATTGATCCTCCCGTACAACGTGCCCCC
>VFKF01000450.1 GCA_009885705.1 Nitrospira sp.
CCTTTCTTGGCGGCATCGACCGCTTCCTGCAAAGAGACGAAATCTCCCGTCCCGTCGAGTGCAACCACGAGGGTCCGAGGGCCCATTGGTGGCCCCTCATCAGCCCACACAAAGCCAGAGCTCAAAAATCCATACAACGCGATGGAAGCAACCACTAAAATACTTTTCATGCAGAAACTCATACAGGCCTCTCTAGCCACAAGTCAATCGGGGTTTGTTGTGAGGCACATAGTCGCATGTTATGCTCCGCCGCATGATCCTAGTCGGCCTCACAGGCGGCGTCGCCACCGGTAAAAGCACCGTCGCCGGGATGTTCGAACAATGCGGCGCGGTGGTCATCGATGCCGACCAGCTGGCCCGCGACGTCGTGAGGCCTGGCAAACCGGCTTGGCGCGAAATCGTCAGGCTATTTGGAAAGGCCGTCCTCAATCCCGATCGCAGCCTCAATCGCCAGGCACTCGCAGCCATCGTCTTTCGCCATCCGGCAAAGCGCCGTGCGCTCGAAGTCATCATTCACCCCCGCGTAGCGCGCGAGCAAGTCAGATTGACGAGACAAGCCGCACGCGTAGATCCTCATGCTGTGGTGATCTACGACGTTCCGCTCCTCTTCGAAGCCGGTATCGACAAGCGAGTCGATCACACCATCGTCGTCACGGCCGACCGCAACACCCAAATCTCGCGCCTCAAGAAAAGAAACGGCCTCTCCCGCACTGAGGCACTCCGCCGCATCAACAGCCAGATGCTACTGGCGAAAAAGATCCGGAGAGCGGACCAGGTCTTACATGGAACCCTCCCTCGACCGGCACTCCGCAAGCAGGTCGGGCAATTATTCAAGAGTCTTTGCTCCCTCGAGTAACATCCCATCCCCTACCGTGCATTCCCGCTACCCCCTGTGTTAAGTTTTCGCCCATGCGAAACGTCGTCATCATTGGCTCCGGGCCTGCGGGCCTCACCGCCGCCATCTATGCAGCCAGGGCGAATCTCTCGCCTCTCCTTATCGAAGGCTGGCAATCCGGCGGACAATTGACCACGACGACGGAGGTCGAGAACTATCCCGGCTTCGCCAAGGGCATCATGGGGCCGGACTTGATGAAAGACATGCGGGCACAAGCGGCGAGATTCGGCACGGAATTCTTAACCGCCGATGTCACGGCCATTGCACTCTCACCGCGACCCTTCGCACTCACCATCGACGGCGAACAAACGGTACAGACCAAGAGCCTCATCATTGCAACCGGCGCATCGGCCATTCAGATCGGGCTGAAAAACGAGGCGCGCCTCACGGGACACGGTGTTTCCACCTGCGCAACCTGCGATGGGTTCTTCTTCAAGGGCAAGGAACTGATCGTCGTCGGGGGCGGAGACAGCGCCATGGAGGAAGCCACCTTCCTCACCAAGTTCGCCAGCAAGGTCACGATCGTTCACCGACGGGATAAACTTCGGGCATCCAAAATCATGCAAGACCGGGCGATGAAGAATGAAAAGATTTCGTTTCTTTGGAACTCCGCCGTCGAGGACATTCTTGGCAACGACCTGGTGACAGGCGTACGAGTGAAGAATCTGGTCACAAGCAAGGTCATGGAAATCCCCTGCGCCGGAGTCTTCGTCGCGATCGGGCACCGTCCGAACACCGCCCTCTTCAGCGGCCAATTAGATATGGATGCCAAGGGTTATATCCGGACGACCAAAGGAACCGCCACAAGTGTCCCCGGCGTCTTCGCCGCAGGCGATGTCCAAGACTCAACATACCGGCAAGCCGTCACCGCCGCCGGCTCCGGCTGCATGGCAGCGATCGATGCCGAGCGATTTCTGGAAACAGTGAAGGGTGATGCGTGATCAGTGATGGGTCATACCACACCAGGATCTGACAAATTACGCTTTACACTTCACCCATCACCGCTCACCCATCACTAAATATGCGCTGCGCCATCGTCCACTACCACGAAATCGCCCTCAAAGGCCGCAACCGCGAATATTTCGAGGAGCGCCTCGTCCATAATATCCAATGGATCTTGAGAGACCTCGGCGTCAGACGCGTCGAAAATCTCCGCAGCCGGATTCGCGTGGTCCTGCCTGACGAGATTCCGGACCAGATCATCATCGACCGGCTCACCAAAGTCTTCGGGATCGCCAACTTTTCGCTGGCGCAGGGGTTGCCGCTCGATCTGGCTAAGCCGGACTTGGGAGCGCTCAGTTCAGCGGTCATCGAGGCGCTTCGGTCGGAATCGTTTTCCACCTTTCGCGTCTCGGCAAAACGAGCGGACAAACGATTGACGCTGACCTCCATGGAAGTCGCACGGGACGTCGGCGCCGCCATCTGTGACGCCACCGGCAAGAAGGTCAGTCTGAAAGATCCGGATCTCACGGTCTATCTCGAACTCCTCGCCAAAGAGGTCTACTACTCGATCAAGAAGGTTCAAGGGCCTGGTGGCATGCCGGTTGGCGTCAGCGGGAAAGTCGCCTGCCTGATCTCCGGCGGGATCGATTCGCCGGTCGCAGCCTACCGTATGATGAAACGCGGATGCCGGGCCCTCTTCGTCCACTTCTCCGGCCGGCCGCTCGTAAGCCGCGCCTCAGAAGAAAAGGTGCGGGAACTCGTGCAACTCCTCACGGCCCATCAATATACGTCGAAGCTCTACGTCATCCCGTTCGGGGAGATTCAACGGGACATTGTGGCAATTGCGCCAGCTCCCTATCGCGTCGTGCTCTACCGGCGCGTCATGATCCGCATCGCGCAGGAATTCGCCAAACGTGAGCATTGTTGGGGATTGGTGACCGGCGATAGCCTGGGGCAAGTGGCCTCGCAGACGCCGGAGAACCTGACAGTCATCGAAGCGGTGTCAGAGCTACCGCTCCTGCGCCCACTCATCGGCATGGACAAGCTGGAAATCACCGACCAGGCTGAACAGATCGGCAGCTTCGCCATCTCTATCGAGCCGGATCAAGATTGCTGCTCACTCTTCACCCCGCCCCATCCCAGCACGAAAACCAGACTCGAAGACATTCTGGAAATCGAAAAGATGTTCGATATCGATGCGCTGGTGAAGCAGGGGATTGAGAAGGCGGAGCTCTCCCAATTCACCTTCCCTCAGTAGCAGGCGGCCACCACAAAAACCGTGAAGCGTCCATCGTGAAGCGTATCTCGTGAGGGATCAGAGCGTATGGCTTATGGCATATAGCTGATAGCAAAGACGCCCACGCTCCTACTCTGACCATACGCTATTGGCTATAGGCCATATGCTCTTTTTTCGGACGAGATACGAACGACGGGCTAAGAGCCTCACTCATCGCCCAGACTGCTGCGCCCGTGCGAG
>VFKF01000002.1 GCA_009885705.1 Nitrospira sp.
CCGATCGGAAAGGTGAGCGAAGCCGTCGAGGCAGGGTCGTAAAAGCGCAGGCTGATCGGTCCCTGGGTCGCCACGAGGTAGAGGGTGGCGACCGCGCCACAAAACGCCGCGCCAATCGGAAAAATGGCGAGCTGTGTCCGTGCACGACGTGACGCGTCATCGCCCATGGCGACAATCAGCGCCGTCAGGAGGGGAAGCAGCGGGATCAGCCAGGCATACACAGGCACCTCATGGGCTCAGAGAACACAAAAGCCAACCGCGCACCTCGACGAACTGTCGACGCCGCACGGTTGGCTTGTACTGCGTCCGACCCAAAACGAGCCGGTCACCCTACCGCCTCTGTCGTATCCAACGCGATGATTCCGACTATTCCCAGGTCAACGTGGTCCACAGGGAACGCCATCGGACGCATTCATGCCTCTTTATCCGGTATCTGTCCCCGGGGAGTCAAGGCATCGGGTACATTGCCCTGGGTGGCCTAGGCCTTCGGACCCAGGCATCATGCCGTTCGGCCCAACGAGGCGCGGATTTGTCCTTGTGACCTCCACCGGGGGACTTCTATACTTGGCTGTGACAAACTGATCGGAAGGGTCGTGTGATGAACAGAGGACTGACCAAAGGCGAAATCGAATCGGCGATTCGTAACGCCATTATTAAGTTCGAACAGGAATTTATGGGGCGGGGCCCGGAGGATGTGCGGGCGTTCGTCGTGCGGGATCTCGTCGTCGTTCGCCTCAAAGGCGTGCTCACGCCGGCCGAGCGACAATTGGCCAAGACCGCCGAAGGTGTGGAGATGGTTAAACGAATCCGGCAAACCCTCATTGCCCAGGGCCGCGATCAGCTCTTCGAACAGGTGGGCAACATCACGGGGGCCAGGGTGCTGGCCATCTTTACCGATATCAATGCCCAGATCGGCGAGAAAGTCTTCGTGTTCACGGTGGATCGGGATCTGGAAAACCTTAGCCGGTAAATCTCCCCGAGGGCGAACGGAAATCCCCATCCGGGCGATCGTGGGTCGATCAGAAGAGGGCACGCCGTGGAAAACGCGATTCGCAACGCCGTCATCAAGTTCGAGCAGGAGTTCA
>VFKF01000499.1 GCA_009885705.1 Nitrospira sp.
ACCACTTCGTATTGCGAGACCTCCATCTTCATCGCCACAAACCCCTGCGCGCCGGCTATCACCCGCCCGGTCAGCATGACGCTCGTCCCAACGGTGAAGACCGGTTCAAGGAACGGCTGATTGAAGAACACCGCCTGGAGCCGCCCGGTGGCATCCTCCACCACAATGTCGAGGATGGAGAGGCGGCGACTGCGGGCCTTCTTGGCCTCGCTTCGGATGATCGTGCCGCAAATAGAGGCCTCTGCCCCAGGCACCAGTTGTCCGATCGGGGTCATGACCGAGCGATCTTCATACCGCCAGGGTAACGTCCAGAAGGCATCCTCAATCGTGTCGATCCTGAATCGTTGGAGCAGTGCGGTGCGCTTCGGGCCGACGCCCTTCACGAAACGGATAGGCTGTTCCCACCATGGTCGAGAGGGAATGTCATTCTTCACTGGCTCACGCATCGCAATAGGCTCCGGTTCACCCCAGGCCCTGGCCGGATCGCAGGCGGCCTTGCGCAACGCCCCGAGGATGACCATGGCTTCCTGCAACCGGCGCTGCTGTTCCTCCGCCGGGAACCGCTGCTGGTCATCTTGAAACAACCCCCGCAGCTGAAGCAACGAGGCTTCAATCGCACGAGGATAGACGCGATCGGAGAGGGCCTGCATGACCTGTGATGAGACAAAATGATTCAGATTCTTGACGGTGGGGAGATGTGCAAAAGCATCGCGAGTCGCGAATTCGATCGGACGCGCGACTCGGTCCAGCCATTGCTGAAACTGTTCAGGAGATGTGGGCTCGGACGAGCGCCGTATCACAATGGCGAATCGTAACACAGCCTCTTCCCCGCCTCAACGAGCACGACAGCCTGAAGGTCGTGACGCGCGAAGTGCGAGACACCCGGGAAAGGCGCGGTCGGAAGGCTGAAGACTGAAGGTCAGGATTAGACCTTCCGTACACTTCAGCCTTCAGCCTATCGACCTATCTCCCGTACAATTTGGCGACATTTCTTTGCCTCCCTTCTCTAGGATGCTACATTGGAGCTTATCCACAGAGGCCTTCTATGTACCGTCGTAATATCGGTCACATTTTGTATCCCATCGCCTGCCTCCTGGGGCTGTTCATCGTCTATCAAGCCTGGTTCAAACCGACCTACCTCCTGACGCCGCCGCCAAGCCAGCCTGAGACTGTCGTGGAAAGCGCCAAGGAGGCGCCACCAGAACCGCAATACACAGGTCCCGCAGAACCGGAACCGAAACAGATTCGCCTGATCGATCCCTCGGTGGTCCCGGACACGACGCATCATGAACTCTTAGAAACGATCCGCGACGAAATCGAAAAAGGAAACGTCAAAACAGCAGAAGTCAAACTGACCGATCTGCCGCCAGGCCTATCATCGGACGAAAAGACCCGTCCCTATGTCGCGGTGCTGTGGAACAATCTCGGCATCCAACTCGAAAAGGCCGGAGGGACCTCCGCCTCGGTCTATGCATTCA
>VFKF01000140.1 GCA_009885705.1 Nitrospira sp.
AACCAGGCGAGGTTGTGCCAGGTCTGTAAGTCCCGCAGATCCTGTGTGGAAAACTGCCGTGAGATGCGTTCCAAATCGCGTCCATAGACGTCGGCCCCGCGTTTCACGAGTAATTCATGGTAACGAGGGTAGGGGCGGACCATGGTGGCCCAATTGGCGGAGAAGAAATGGCGGATGAGAAAGGCTTTTTCTTCCGGACGAAGATCCGACGCCGGGCGTTGCGCATGTTCCAGGAAAAGATCGCGTACGGCTCCTGATCCGACTTCTTGCAGTTGTCGTAGAAGAGAGGGGGTGAAGTTGAACGTGGCGTTGATCGTGGGGAACTTCTCCAGCACATAGGCCATGTCGTAGTAGGCCTTGGTGGCGTGGAGCCGCACCCAAGGCATGCTGGCAGACCCCGCGACCGGGTCCGTGTAATACGGTTGATGCATGTGCCAGAGAAAACAGATGTGGGCAGTTTTCATGGTTGAATGCTAGTAGCAGGAGTCTGAAACAGTCCGCCAGCTTCGTTCCCTGCCTTCGCCGAAGCGGCTTCGCGCAGGCAGGTCGGCTCAGCGAAATCCTCAACGTACCCTTGAGGGTACGCCTCCGGTTTCGCTTCGCCTGCGGCCTTGCTGGACGGCCATTTTGAGCCTCCTACCGGGGCGTATTCCTGTTGGTCTAGACGTGCGACCAGTTAAGTCTGGCGTGTTCTATGGTCTTTCCTCGACCTGTTCGATATAAGTATCGCATAGGGTAGGGGACGGAGCGAGAGGAAATTCATGTGTGACGTAACTCGGCAAAGTGTACCAGCTCAGGTTCTTTGGTATTGGGCGCCGGCGGCTCTGTATGCCGGATTGATTTTTTATCTGTCGGCCCAGTCGCATCCGGAAGATGACCTGCCATCGTTCTTGTTCAAAGAGGTGAGCGATAAGGTTTTACACGCGGTGGAGTATGGCATCTTGGCCGTGCTGTGTTACCGGGCGTTTCGCTGGGCAGCAGGGCCGGCTATCGCCCGGCAGGCAGTCGTGCTGGCGATCCTGGCGGCCTCGGTTTACGGCATCACGGATGAAGTGCATCAAGCCTTCGTCCCTCTTCGCGAGTCCAGTTGGCAGGATTGGCTGGCCGATACCATTGGTGCGTTCATTGGGGCGATGAGCTGGCGGTCCATCAGGCCGGAATGATGCGGCGCGAGACGGGCGTGATGGGCGAGAAACGCGGATGATTTCTCTAAGGGAAAGGGGTATTCTTCGGCGGCACAGAAATGGAAACACAGAGTGACTGCCGGTTATGAGTCAAGCGCCTCCCATCGTTGCCACTCTCGTCGACCGCTTCGAGCAAAACCGCGAATCCTATAAGAGCCAAGGCTACAACGAAACTCAAGTGCGCCGGGAGTTTCTCGATCCGTTCTTCGAGGCGCTCGGGTGGGACGTCGCCAATAAACAGGGCCACGCCGAGGCCTACAAAGACGTCATCCACGAAGATGCCATCAAGATCGGCGGCAACACCAAAGCCCCCGACTATTGTTTCCGCATCGGCGGCGCGCGCAAGTTTTTCCTCGAAGCCAAGAAACCTGCCGTTAACGTCAAAGACGAGATCAGCCCGGCCTATCAGCTCCGCCGCTATGCCTGGTCGGCCAAACTCCCGCTGTCCATCCTGACGGATTTTGAAGAGTTCGCCGTCTACGATTGCCGCACACGCCCGAATCCGACCGACAAGTCCAGTACAGGGCGCATTCTCTATCTCACCTATCGGGACTATCTGACCAAATGGGACGAGATCGCCTCCATCTTCACCAAGGAGGCGGTGCTCAAAGGTTCCTTCGACAAGTACGCCGTCACCGATCGCAAGCGTGGCACGGCCACCGTCGATGCGGAATTTCTGAAAGAGATCGAAGCCTGGCGCGAGGCGCTCGCCAAGAACCTGGCGGTGCGCAATCCCACGCTGTCTGTCCATGAACTGAACTTTTCCGTCCAGCGCACCATCGACCGGCTCATCTTTCTTCGCATTTGCGAAGATCGTGGTGTCGAGCCCTATGGCCAACTACAAGCGCTACTGAATGGGCAGAACATTTACGGACGGCTCCGCTATCTCTACGAACAGGCCGACGATCGCTACAACTCCGGACTCTTTCACTTCCAGAAAGAAAAGGATCGAGCCGAATCGCCAGACGATCTCACCCCGCGTCTGAAGATCGACGACAAGGTGCTCAAAGAGATTCTCGGACGGCTCTATTATCCCCAGAGCCCCTACGAGTTCGCGGTCTTGCCCATAGAAATTCTAG
>VFKF01000482.1 GCA_009885705.1 Nitrospira sp.
GATGGGGACGAAACGGGATCCGCGAAACGAACTGGATTCTTATCATACTTCCGGCTCATGTGTCACTAGAGCCAGCCGAAGGACGGGGAGCCGGAGTATTTTCCAATTCCGACATGAGCCTGAGCGAGCCGTGCGAATGATGCGCGTCAGGTGGCGTATTGTTGGGAGTGGTTAATTAGTTGAAACAGTTGCGTCCTGGCCTCGTTGAGGCGTTTGGCCGCCTCATTATCGCTGGATGCGCTGGCGATTGCATCCAGATAGCTGAACGACATGCTCGGCTTGAGGTCGCCCGCGGTCTCTGGCAACAACTTGAGCTTCTCGTACGGGGTCATCATATCCTCGTAGCGATAGCGCTTACGCCGTTTGCCCTTGTGGTCAATAAACTCCGTGGGGAAATGGCACGGACGGTGGAAGTTAAGATAGGGCGACAGGATGTCGGTCGTGAAGGCACTCACCGCGTGGGCGAATCGTCCGGGAATATGGCTGTCGCCCAGATGCTTGCGCACGGTCGACGCATTCTTGCTCTCCGCCAGCGCGTTGTCATTGGTTTGCCGGGAGCGGGACTTGGTCTGTTCGATCCGGAGCTTCTCCAGTAACGTGGCGACGTGACGATTGAGGTACTCCGACCCGTTATCACTGTGGAATCCCCGGATGGTGAACGGAAACGCCGCCAACATCGCCGCCAGCACCGGCACCAGAAACCGTTCGCTGATCTTCTCCACGGCACAGATGCACTGGAACTGCGTCACCTCATCCACCGCATTGACGAGATACACCCCCTTGATGCCGTCCCGATCCCCCTGATGCACACTATCCACGCGCAAGTACCCGGGACGCCCGGCCGGGAACGGTTTCCGGCGTTCGCCGATGCTGTTCTTCACCGGGCGGGTCTTGTCATAGGCCCCGCGTACCGTCCGATAGGTCGTGTGGTGACGCAGGTTGTACAGGTGCCCGTTGGAGAGCCGCGCCAGCCGCGCGAACCGAACATCGCCATGCACCCGGAGCGCCCGCTCGCACAGCTTGCGCGTGGTGGTGCCGGACAGGGTGCCGTGCAACGCATCGACCTCGGCCAGTAGACGAATATCTGCCGCCGTATAGCGCCGGGGAAAGGGGGCCGCAGGGGTGCTGCGCCGATCTGCGATGCGTCCGCCGGCCAGAAACTGCGTGATGCGGCGTGTCACCTGGGCGCGGGAGAGGCCGGTGACTGTGGTCAGATAGTGGCGCAGCACGCCACGGTCAGCACGCGATGCGCGCGTGTAGCCGAATCTCCGCAGCGTGTCGGCCATCCAGGCGTGGGCGCTGGCGCGGTCGGTGAGAGTGAAGGACACTGGTGCATTGCCCGCAACGAAGGCCCGCACCGGCTCCAGTGTGTGTAATCCTTGGGTGTGTAATGTCACGATCATGCCTCCATGATCCCAACTTCCACCCCGTCAGGCTCATCTCACCTTGGATTCACAGCTCTCCGTTCAGGCTCATGTGTCATTGGACAAGGCTCCCACTTGCAGTTCCCCCCTCCCACCCCGTACACTGAGAGCTTCGCGATCCAGCCTGGCCTGAATAGTCCTGCCCGATCGTCCATTCAGCAATTTCGTTCACCATCCATTCGGTCACTAGAGCTATGCCACCAATAATTCTCTTGAGCTGTCAGTCCATCAGCAAAACCTACGGCGTGAAACCGCTGTTCTCCGATCTCTCAGTCGGGCTCGCCGAAGGCGATCATGTCGGATTGGTCGGGCCCAACGGCTCCGGCAAATCCACCTTGCTCAAAATCATGGCAGGACTCGAAGAACCGGATGAGGGCACCAGATCGATGCGCCGGCAACTCCGCATCGGCTACGTGCCGCAAGAACCGTTATTTGACGGAGCCCATACGATCGAAGAAGTGCTCGCGCAGGTCCTGATCGACGAAGGTCTGGACCCCCATGAACATAGCGGCCGCACGTCCGCGGCCCTCAGTCTGGGAGAGTTTCCCTCAGCCGACCAGACCACCTCCTCGCTCTCAGGAGGCTGGAAGAAACGCCTCGCCATCGTCCGCTCACTGATGCTGGAGCCCGATGTGCTCCTCATGGACGAACCGACCAACCACCTCGACGTCGAAGGGATCCTCTGGCTGGAGCGCTTGTTACGGGCCGAAGCCCGAGCCTTTCTCGTGGTCAGCCACGATCGGCGTTTCCTGGAAGCCGTGACGTCGCGGATGATCGAAATCAATCGCAGCTACCCCAACGGCGCGTTCGAGGCCAAAGGCAACTACAGCGACTTTCTGGAACAGCGGGATGCCGCGCTCCATGCTCAAGCTAACTATGAAGCGTCATTGGCCAATCGAGTCCGGCGCGAAGTGGAGTGGCTCCGCCGCGGCCCGAAAGCCCGCACGACGAAAGCCAAATCGCGCATCGACTCAGCCGGTCGTTTGATCGAAGAACTGAACAGCGCCGACGCCCGGAAAGACCAGGGCACAGCCGGCATCAACTTCACCTCATCGGGACGCAGATCGAAACAGTTGGTCGAAGCCACACAACTCTGCAAATCGCTCGGTGGGCGGCCGATCGTTACGAATCTCGACCTGCTGCTCGGACCGGGCCAGCGGATCGGATTGCTGGGACCGAACGGAAGCGGAAAGAGCACGCTGCTAAAGCTGGTGGCTGGCACCATGAAGCCGGATGCAGGCACCGTCACCCGCGCAGACAAACTGCGCGTCGTCACGTTTGAACAACACCGCGAATCGCTGGACCAGGCCTCTTCGCTCCGGCGAGCCCTCGCCCCGCATGGCGACTCGGTGGTCTATCAAGACCGCGAGGTGCATCTCGTCTCCTGGGCGAAACGATTTCTGTTCCGGGCGGAACAGTTGGATCTCCCGGTCTCCCGCCTCTCAGGAGGCGAACAGGCGCGGCTGCTCATCGCCAGGCTGATGCTCCAACCAGCCGATCTCTTGATCCTCGACGAGCCGACGAACGACTTGGATATTCCGACGCTGGATGTGTTGGAAGACAGTCTGGTGGAATTTCCAGGCGCCTTGATGCTGGTGACACACGACCGATGGCTCTTAGACCGCGTCTCCACCATGCTGCTCGCACTGGACGGCACAGGCCAGACCGAATGGTTTGCCGACTATGCGCAATGGGAAGCGGCACAAGAGCGCCTGAGGGAAGAGCAGAGCCGTACGGCGACGTCACGGCCATCCAAAACATCCCGCGCCGAGTCTGACGCGGCGCCAAAAGCCAAAAAGACTGGCCTGTCCTATCGGGAACAAAAGGAATGGGCGAAGATGGAGCAGAGGATTCTCCAGGCCGAAGAGACCATCGCAACCTGTCAGGCCGCCGTAGAAGATCCCGCCATCGCCTCCAATGCCGCGGCGCTGCAAGAACGATCCACCGCACTGGACGCAGCCAAGACGGCTGCAGAACGGTTGTATGCGCGCTGGACTGAGCTCGAAGGGAAACAAACAGAGTCGGCTGGCCAGCCCCAGGCCTAGTATCTGGGGTCTGTCTGGTCTTTCTCGTCTGTCTGGTTCATCTGGTTGGTCTCGTTAGACCAAATCGACCACGGCCACGCCTTATCCTCCGCAGCGTGTGCACACCCCGGATGTAATTTTCGCGTTCAGTTTTTCTTCTAGATAATCCTCCAGCCGCTGCCACAGCCCACTAGCGATTTTGACTCGCTTACACTTGGCACAAAGACAGAGAGTGCCACGAAGCGTTTTCAACTCTCGCACCGTTTGGCCCAACTCCTTCGTCTTGGCATCGAGTTCTCGCTCGCGCTCTTCCCGATTATCGTATTCCTCCTTCAAGGTCATCGCCATCGAGACACGCGCCACCAGCTCTGCCGGAATGACCGGTTTTCTGATGTAATCCGTTGC
>VFKF01000266.1 GCA_009885705.1 Nitrospira sp.
ATTCTGAAGTCGTTTGCCGCGCCTTCCCAGGAAATTTTGGACGATGTCGAGTTGCTGCGCGAGCGGGTGGGCACCACGACGACCAGCTTGCTGGGTTTGATCGGCGTGGAGGCCGATCCGATCAAGAGCCGTGAGCATATCTTGCTCTCGACGATTCTGGACCAGGCTTGGCGGAAGGGGCAGGACCTCGACCTCGCCGCGCTCATCCAACAGATTCAAACGCCATCTATATCTAAAGTCGGTGTGCTCGACCTCGATTCGTTCTATCCGTCGAAAGATCGCTTTGCGTTGGCCATGCAGCTTAATAATCTGCTCGCGGCGCCTGGTTTCAGCGCCTGGCTCGAAGGAGAGGCCCTGGATGTCGGGAAGATGTTGTATAGCCAGGCAGGCAAACCGCGGATCGCCATCTTTTCCATTGCGCACTTGAGCGATGCGGAGCGGATGTTCTTCGTGACCCTGCTGTTGAGCCAGACCCTTGGCTGGATCAGGGGGCAATCGGGCACAACCAGCCTGCGCGCCATCCTCTATATGGATGAAATATTCGGCTACTTTCCGCCGGTGGCGAATCCTCCGTCGAAAGCACCGTTGTTGACGCTGCTCAAGCAGGCGCGGGCCTATGGCCTTGGAGTCGTGCTGGCCACGCAGAACCCGGTGGATTTGGACTATAAGGGGTTGGCCAACACCGGCACCTGGTTTATCGGACGGCTCCAAACGGAGCGTGACAAGGCGCGGGTTCTCGAGGGGCTCGAAGGCGCGGCGGCCAGCTCCGGCAAGAAGTTCGACAAGCAACAGATGGAACAGCTCCTCGCAGGACTGGGGAGCCGGGTCTTTCTTCTGAACAATGTCCACGAAGATGCGCCGGAGGTGTTCCAGACGAGATGGACGCTGTCATATTTGCGCGGCCCATTGACCAGGACGCAGATCAAGACGCTGATGAGTGAAGCGAAGGGCAAGGGGCTAGAGGCCAGGGGGAGTGAAAAGGATCAAAGCGGTCAAATCGCGTCGTCGTCCTCTTCGCCTCGCGCCTCTGGCCTCTCGCCTGGCGGCTCTCGGCCCCTGCTGCCGCCAGATGTTCCGCAACAGTTCATCCCTATTCGTGGCGCGCAGCCGAGTGGCAGCCGATTGGTCTATCAGCCGATGTTGCTCGGAGGGGCGCAAGTGAGGTTCTCCGACAGTAAAGCGGGAATCGATGTCACGGAAGATGTCACCGTGCTGGCCCCGATTACAGAGGGGGCCGTGTCGGTGGATTGGGACCATGCGACAGAGGCAGCGCTGGCCCTGTCAGATTTGGAGCAGGTTCCAGTGGAGGGGGCAGCGTTCGAGGCTCCTCCTGTCGCTGCCGGGAAAGCCAAGAGTTATGACGTGTGGGGCAAGGATTTCTCCGGTTGGCTTTTTCGTAACCAGAAAGTCGAGCTCCTGAGAAGCCCCAGCACGAAAGAGGCCTCCCGGCCAGGCGAGTCTGAGCGGGACTTCCGTGTTCGACTCCAACAGACTGGGCGGGAGCAACGCGATACACAATCGGATAGTCTCCGGAAGAAATATGCGCCGAAGATGACGGCGCTCCAAGAGCGTATTCGCCGAGCCGAGCAAATGGTCGAACGGCAACAAACTGAATCTCGATCCAGCCAGCTCCAGGCTGCGATTTCTGTCGGCGCGACGATTCTTGGGGCATTTATGGGGCGCAAGACGATCAGCGCGACCACAATCGGCAAGGCGACGACAGCCATCCGCGGGGCCGGACGTGCGATCAAGGAATC
>VFKF01000245.1 GCA_009885705.1 Nitrospira sp.
GAGCCCCGTTGCTAGCATGCACTGTGTATTCCATCCAACTATGACCTGGCCCTATTCCCGACACATGATGCAACTATCCTGGCTGATCGCCGCGAGCAGTCTCCTCTTCGCCTTCACATCGCCCGCCATCGCCACGGAGCCTCGAGAGTTCATCCTCTCCAATGGGATGAAAGTTCTCTTAGTCGAAGTGCCCAAAGCTCCGGTTGCGACCGTCCAAGTCTGGTACAAAGTGGGTTCACGCAACGAAGTCATGGGCCGTGCAGGCCTCTCCCACATGCTGGAACATATGATGTTCAAGGGTACCGTCAAATACCCGAAAGGCACCTTCTCCCGTCTCATTCGCAAGAACGGCGGCATGGATAACGCCTTCACGAGCCAGGACTTCACCGCCTATTTCGAGAATCTCGCAGCCGACCGCGTCGAACTGGCCCTGGAGCTTGAAGCGGATCGCATGCAGGGGCTCGTACTCGAAATGAGCGAGTTGAAAACGGAGCGGGAGGTGGTGAAGGAAGAACGGCGTCTTCGTTCAGAAGACGATCCCCAAGGTGCACTCGTCGAAGCGCTCTTTGCCCAGGCCTATCTCAGCCATCCCTACCATTGGCCGGTCATCGGCTGGTTCGGCGATCTGGATGCGATGACCCTGGACGATCTGCAACGACATTACGACACCTACTACTCGCCCAACAATGCGACCCTCGTCGTCGTGGGCGACATCAAGGCCGACAGCCTGCTCCCTATCATCAAACAGCTGTTCGAGCCGATTCCACGAGGGCCGGAACCCAAACCCATCGCTACGATGGAATCGGAGCAAAAAGGTGAACGCCGTTTTCTGCTCAAGCGAGATGCCCAGGTCCCCTTCGTCATGATGGGTTATCGCGTGCCGAACTTTACGAGCGAAGACTCCTATGCCCTCGACATTCTCGACTCGATTCTCTCGCATGGAAAAAGTTCGCGCCTCTACCAAAGCCTCGTGTACGAACAGAAGTCGTCGTTGGCCGTCGGGGCGGAATACAGCCTGCTCCAGACCGATCCAGGCCTTTTCTATTTTTACGCCCTCGTGAGCCCTGGCCAGAAGCCTGAGATCGTCGAAGAAGCCCTTCATCGGGAGATCAAACGCCTCCAGACCGATCCACCGACAGAACTGGAGCTCCAGCGGGCTAAGAACCAGGTTGAAGCCACCCATGTCTTCGAACAGGACTCCAACTTCCGGCATGCCATGCTGCTGGGGCAAGCGGAGTCCGTCGGCGCCGGCTGGCGAAAGATCGATCAATTTGTGGAACGGATCCGGGCTGTGACGGCGAAAGACATCCAACGTGTCGCCGGCCAGTACTTGACGGAAGATAATCGGACCGTCGGCACGTTGATTCCGGTGCCGCCAAAACAACCAGAAGCGCCAGCCACCGCCGCACAACAGGGACGACCCTAAATGATGTCGATGATCGGACAACGGACGGCTGCGCTGTGGCGCCAGACAACCCTGATTCTTGGGATGGGATGCTGCGCCATACTCTGGGCATCGGGCGTCTCCGTCGCGGCTGAGATCGCCCCGACGAAGTTTGTGACCTCGAACGGGATCACCGTGCTGGTTCTGGAACAGCATTTTCTCCCCATCGTTGAGATCCATGCATTGGTCAAAGCCGGCTCTGCACAGGACCCTCCCGACAAAGCAGGGCTCGCAAACCTCGTCGCCAGCCTCCTGGACGAAGGAACGACGACCCGGACGTCAAAACAGCAGGCAGAACAAATCGACTTTGTCGGAGGAGCGCTGGAAGCCAAGGCCGCTGAGGACTTCACGACAGCATCCGCCCGCGTCCTCAAAAAAGATGTCGACCTCGGCTTTACCCTGCTCGCCGACATGCTGCAACATCCCGCGTTCCATAAACAGGAGTTCGAACGGATTCGCACTCAACTCCTGGGCGAGATGGCCAGCGACAACGACGACCCAGGCCATATCGCCATGAAAGCCTTCAACCAGCTGGTCTTCCACGGACACCCCTATCGCTGGCCCGTCACCGGCACGGAAGAGACGCTCAGCAAGATCACCCTCGCCGACGTACAGAGCTTTTATGGACGGGAATATTCTCCCTCCCAAATTATCTTAACCGTCGTGGGCGACATCACCCTTGAACAAGCCACGGCATTGGTCCAGGCCCACTTTGGTGCCTGGAAAAAAGTGGCCGTGACGGCACGAAATACAAAGAAGCCCTCCCCGGTCGAACGCAGAACGGTTCAGCTCATCGAGAAGGACCTCACCCAATCCACCATCGTACTTGGGCATGGAGGGCTGTCGCGCGCGCACCCGGACTACTATTCTGTGACGGTCATGAATTACATTCTGGGAGCCGGTGGATTTTCCTCCCGCCTGATGGATTCGATTCGCGACAAACAGGGGCTGGCCTATGGGATCATGAGCCACTTCGACGCCCGACTGCTGCCCGGTTCGTTTTGGGTTAACCTTCAAACTAAAACAGAAACGACCAACCAAGCCATTACCGGAGTCTTGTCCGAAATCAAATCGATCCGTGACACGCCGGTATCGGACCAGGAATTGTCTGAAGCCAAATCCTTCCTGGTCGGCAGCTTCCCGCTCCGGCTCGACTCCACGGCAAAACTTGCGCAAGTGCTCGCCCAGGTGGAGTTCTACGGCCTGGGATTCGAATATTTTGCTGACTACCCCAAATGGATAGAGCGGGTCACGAAAGAAGACGTGCAGCGCGTCGCCAAACAATATCTGGACCCCAAGCGCTACGCCTTAGTCGTGGTGGGGAATCTGGCAAAAGCAAAAGTCAAAAACTAGTCGACCCTGCATCGACTCCAAAGGTCAGGCATCCATGGCGACCGAATCCCTCCAGGGCAAACTCGACAGACTCCGCCAGGTGATCTCAGACATGCAGTCCGTCCTGGTCGCATACTCCGGCGGGATCGACAGCACCATCGTCCTGAAAGTCGCCCATGAGCAGCTCGGCGCACACGCACTGGGCATCACCGCCGTCTCACCGACATTTCCCGAGATCGAACTCACTGGTGCGAGGCAGATGGCCTCAGAGATTGGGGCGCGGCATGAGCTCGTCCATACCGATCAACTTGAGATTCCAGCCTTCGTACAGAATGATGCCGCCCGCTGCTTCCATTGTAAAACAGACCTCTATCAATTGATGGACGGGCTGCGTGAACCACGTCAGAGCAAGTGGATTGTGGATGGAACGAATCTCGACGATCTCGGAGACGATCGGCCAGGCATCACAGCCGCACGCGAGTGGGGGGTGCGCAGCCCGCTGGTCGAGGCTTCCCTCTCAAAGGCGGATGTACGGGCGCTCGCCCAGCTCCTGGGGCTCTCGAATTGGGATAAGCCAGCCGCAGCCTGCCTCTCTTCTCGAATCCCGCGCGGCATCCCAATCACGATCGACAAACTCCGCCGAGTCGAACAGGCTGAAGAGATTTTACAAGCTGAGGGATTTCGCCATGTACGCGTGCGGGAACATGGCGAGGTGGCGCGAATCGAAGTCGGCCCGGAGGAATTCTCCAGGCTGAATCAACCGGACCTGCGAGCACGAATCAGCGACAGGCTCCGCCAGGCTGGATTCCGCTTCGTCTGTGTGGATTTGGATGGATACAGACCTGGCGGGGCCAGCCTAGGCTGACCCCGCCTGATCAAAAATTACCGCTGGTAGGATTTCGACAGGGCCTCGAGCGCCTCGTCTGCGAATTTCCGATGGTCGGCATCCGTCAAACTACGCTGCACCACCTTCTCCGCCACCATCAAAGCCAAGTCCGTCGTTTGAGCCCGAATATCCTGAATCGCCTTACGGCGCTCATGATCGATCTCGCGCGTTGCATCACCCTTGATCCGCTCGGCTTCGGTCGTCAACCGCTGCTCATTTTCTTCCATCAGCCGCTGTGCCCGCTCTTTCGCCGCAGCGAGAATCGCTTCTGCTTCTTTCGCCGCGGTATTGAGCTTGGCCTCGTACTCCTTGAGCTTCCGTTCGGCCTCTGACCGGTGACGCTCGGCTTGATCGAGACTATCCTTAATTTTCTTTTCCCGCTCTTCCAGCACGCCCAAGATGCCAGGGAAGGCAAACTTGTAGAG
The DNA here is from genome assembly GCA_009885705.1 of Nitrospira sp. Taxonomy (GTDB): domain Bacteria; phylum Nitrospirota; class Nitrospiria; order Nitrospirales; family Nitrospiraceae; genus Palsa-1315. Next base: position 4,088 of record VFKF01000245.1, read on the forward strand.
CACGAAAAAGAGAATCCCGAACGACAGGACTTCCCAGAAAATCAGGGAAGAAAAAAAGTGAGATTCAAACTGCGGCATATCAACTCCCTGGGGTAGAAGGGTACGGGGATAAGAGGGTAGCAGGTTCTGCTATCCCCTTGATCCCTATACCCCTGTAGCCCGTTTATTTCCGGAGGCCCATGATGATGAACGCGATGACCAGGCCGTACAGCGCGATGGCTTCCACCAGCGCGAACCCGATCCACATATACTTTCCGACGCGGGCTTCTGCTTCCGGCTGGCGCGCCACCGCTTCGATCATCTTCCCGAAGATATAGCCGATCCCCACGCCGGCTCCGGCAAACCCTGCCGCCGCCAACCCCATGCCCAACAATGCTGCTGCTGCTGAATCCATTGTGTCCTACTCCTCCCTTGTCTGAACTAACACGCGCTAGTGCGCGTGCTCATCGTGGCCGTGTAAGTGGAATGCGTCTCCCAAATAGACGCAGGTCAACACGGTAAAAATATAGGCTTGAATGAACGCGATACCGACTTCCAACCCGTTCATTGCGATCGTAAACGCAAAGGGCAACCACCCGATCAACAACCCGCCACTGATGGCCAAGCCGAACAGAACACCGAGAATCACGTGGCCAGCCGTCATATTTGCAAACAACCGAACCGCCAACGAAATGGGCCGCGCCAATTGACTGATCAACTCAATCGGGATCATCAACGGCAGCAACCAGGCCGGCGTGCCGGGCGGAACGAGAATGCCCAGGAACTTCACTCCATGCAACAGAAATCCCATGACCAGGCTGAGCCCATAGACCAGGCAGGCAAATACGGCGGTCACGACAATCTGACTCGTCACCGTGTAGCTGCCGGGGATCAACCCGATGAGATTACAGAAGAGAATGAAGAGGAAGAGGGTGGCGATGAGGGGGAAAAATCGCATCCCCTCTTTGCCCATCGTATCCATGATGATGCCGCGGATGAAATCCACCATCATCTCCGCCATGCTCTGTAACTTGCCTGGCACCAGCTTGCGCGCCGATCCCGCCATGACCATGAGCACCGCCACCAGGGAAACGACCACCCACATGATGACAACAGCTTTATTGATGGAAATATCCAATCCGCCTAGCGAGATCGGTATCCAGTTGTGCAGCTCAAACGGATGAAGCGGACTTTCTTCCATGGCGCTTTCGTACTTTCCTATTACATCGTCGTTAAGTCTTCGGCCACTGTTGCGCCGACCGGTACGCATTCCTGATCCCGGCCACGACGCCCAGCACGAGCCCCACGACCATTCCCCAGGGGGTGGAACCGAAGAGGTAGGTGTCAGCCACCCAACCCAATCCTCCCCCGACAATCAGCGACGCGAGCAGATCGGTTCCGATCCGGACCGCTTGGCCAAGCCCCGCGTACAATGGATCTTGTGAAGGAGGCATGTCGTACCCACGGAGGAGAGTTCGTTATGCGATCCATAACGCAAGGACTCTGCCGATGGCGGGCGCGCAATTCAAGCAGAATCATCCTAAATTTGTCAAGCCGAACCTGCGCTGTGACACAGCAGGGACAGTCGGGTATAGTGGGTGACGCGCGATTTGTACAGCAATATATCGTCACCCATGACTCGTTTCTCCCAACCATCGTTCCTGATCGGTCCTCCGCAGCCCCTCATCCTCACGCTGGA
>VFKF01000411.1 GCA_009885705.1 Nitrospira sp.
GCGGCTTGAAGGGCTTGCAGGTATTGAGAGAGATACTTCACTTTGCGGGCGGCGAGACTGCCGGCTGGGATACCCCACACATGTGCGATTTCATGATCTTGTAGCGGCGCCGAGATCGCATTCTCCCGCTCGCGTTCCGCCAGGCCGAGCCGTTTGCGATACTTTTCCGCCATGCGGAGCTGAGTTTGGAATTCGATGCTGAGCCGTTGCCGCTGATAGTCCTCAGCTGTGACTTCATTGGCAGTCCAACGTTCATCCAGCAGACGGATTGCAGGCCTGGGCAGCACGGTTCTCGCGGATGCGCGCAAGGCCTCAAGCTGATCGGCGGAGACGGAGAAACGCTCGCGTAAGAGGGCGCCGGCTCGGTCGGCGAAGGCTTCACGGAGCTGCACGAGACGCTGCAGACATTCGCATTGCAGCCACGTCCGCTCTCGTTTGAGCCGTACCTGCCGGCGGTATTGGTCGCGCCGGTCCGTCACAACCTTGATCGATTCCTTGGTCATGCTGGTATTGGTGGGCTTGGTCCCGGCGACACAACGGGGATCCGGCCGGTCTGTCACGATGTAGAGGATCTCTTCGTCCGTCACGTCGAAGTATTGGAGGAGGATCAGCCGAAGCATGATCCGCCCTTGCATGGGCATGGCATCGATGACGGATCGGATCGTCTCAATGGTCAGAATCGATGGTGGTGATGCGAGTGTGGTCATTGGGCTAGCTTGCCTTATTCATGAACACTTCTGCTTCTGAGTCATCGGCTTCGCCGAGTTCTGAGTTTTGAGTTCTGGGTTCTGGATTCTGGGTTCTGAGTTTTGGTTCTCACTCAGAACGCAGCACTTCTCTTTCAGCTTTTCCGGCTAACTCAAAACTCAGAACCCAGAACTCAAAACTTAGAAGCGCGCCTGTCGCGCTATGCCGTGCCGGTTTGATGCGACTCCAGGTAGACGGCGACGTATTCGCGAATCTCTTGAATGGTCCCGCTGACGAACAGATCCCGTGGGATTTCCACGCGTGTGAGAGTAGCCGGATCCACGCCTCGATCAATCGCGTAGTCTTCGTCGATGTACAGGCTCACCGACCCATCTGGAAAGCGAACCGCGTAGAGTGCGTTGTTGTCAGCCATCAGCAGAAGAATAGCGTTGTTTGGTTTCTTTGGTTTGTTTTGTTTATTTGGTTAGTTTCGTTCAACCAAACAAACCAGATGAACCAAATAAACCAGATCAGCCGCCGAGCGTGTCGAGCGTTTCCTTGAGGCTCTTGCGAATGCAGGTGAAAATCGGCGTGTCGCGCAACGTATAGCGGGAGCCCTCGGTTTCGCGGAGCGCCATCACGAGATCCAGGAAGTCTTCCGGCTTATCGCTTTCAAAGGCCACCACCCATTCCTGGTCGTCCAATCCGAACGAGTAGGTCGTGTTGAGTTTCACGGAGGGGAAGCGATGGCCGACTTCGATGTGCTCGTCCATCATGCCCTGTCGCGCGGCCTTCGTCAGCAGGAACCATTCGCGCGTCTTGAGGAACGGGTAGACGAAAATGTACTTGGCTTTACCTGGCACGACGGTGAGGCGCTTGCTCTCTTGATTCTCGTGGGTATGGTGATCCACGTAGACCGAACGTTTGGTGATCGCGAGATAGGAATAGGGTGTGGTGAGGTACTGTCCCAAGCCCGAGGCAAGGATCTTCGTGGTCATATCCTGGAAGAGTTCCAGCTCATAACTGATCCGCCACAACATGATGTCGCAATCGCCCCTGATTCCGATCGAGGAGTAGGCCACCACGAGCACTCTGCCGGCATATTCTTCGACGGCGCGCTGGAACTCTTCTTTGCCTTTCGTCCGCTCACTCTCGGGAAGGCGCCGCCAGGCCGGATCGATTTTGTAGAAGGCGAAGTTCACATATTGACGCTTAGGCGCTGGGGGCGCGGTGGGCGCCGGGGTTTGTTCAGGGGTCGACATTGAAACTCCTCCGTATAACTTCTTGAAAAGGCACACTAAGTAGCGGCTCGGATGTGTATCACTTCATCTTTGTGGTTGTCAACCGGCGGCAGCGCCTTTGGGCCGTTCGTTGACAGGAGAAAAGTGATCTGGTACTGGCATGCCCATGTGGGTTGTATCGGCCTATGGGATGAGGACGGTGCTCCTCTGTGGGGGCCTTGTCGCACTGAGTTGTCTCTTGCCTGTGACGGCCCATGCCATTGAGGCGCGTCCTACCGCGGCGCAGATTCAGGCGGCACTCGATCAGGGAAAAGAGGCGGCGCAGCAGGGAAGCCCTCCCGACACCTTCTATGTTCGATTCGGCGCGATCGATGAACTCCATCCAAGCGGGTTTTTAATTACGAAACTCGGTGGTCTGTCGGTCATGGCGACACATATGGCTCTACGGGGGATCCAGCCGAGCGAGACCGATGTGACGCAGGTGCTGGAGGGCCAGACCATGCTGGTCAGTACCGTCATTTTCGGGAACGCCCCCAACTTTGCGGTGGATAGTTATATGGTCTTCGATCAGGGAGGAAAAACCATCAAGCCTCTGACTATCCGCTTCGATGGATTTGCCAATCGCAGTGCTGCTTGGCCGGAAAACCCGCGATTCAAAGCAAAAGTCATCGCGTCATTCAGCTATGCGGATTTCGACCCGAACGCCAAGACGACCATCACGGTGTTTCCGGCGAACGGAGGAGAGTCGAGCTTTAGCTTGGACTTTTCCGAGATCCATTAGCGGGATGCTGAAAAAGCCCGCCAGCGGCGTTCTCGCCTTGAAAGCATCCTCAACGTACCCCAGAGGGTACGCCTCCGGTGCTTTCGTCGTCTGCGGCCTTGCTGGACGGACTTTTTGAGCATCCCGCAAGATTGTTTCTTCTCAACCCGATAAGGCGTGTGTTTTATGGTCCCATCACTCGACGCAGAAATCATCGCCATCGGTACCGAGCTGTTGATCGGGGGCCGATCCGATTCCAATTCTATTTTTCTCGCCGACGAACTCGGCAAGCTTGGCATCGCCGTGCGTTTCAAGTCCGTCGTCGGCGATCATCGGCAGGATATTGTTTCGGCCATTCACACAGCTGTGAAACGAGCGCAGGTCATCATCATGACCGGCGGGCTTGGCCCTACCGTAGATGATTGCACGAGAGAGGCGGTGGCCCAGGCGACAGGACGGCGGCTTGGTCGTCGCAAGGGGGCGTTGGAAGGTCTGACGACTCGACTCGCACAATGGGGTCGTGTACCGAACAGCGCACAGTTGCGCCAGGCTCTGATCCCGTCCGGGGCGACCGTGCTGAAGAATCCGGTTGGCTCTGCGGCGGGATTTTCTCTGATCTGGAAGAAGGCCTCGATCATCTCCTTGCCTGGCGTGCCGCGCGAAATGGAAGAGATGATGCGGCAGGAAGTGATGCCCTTGCTCCGCGCAGCCACGGCATCAACCGGCCAGCCTCCACGTCTGCCGATCGTTCGTCAGGTATTTCATACGTTCGGGCTGGCAGAGGCGGACGTCGATGCGTCACTCAAAGGGCTTATTCCGAAAGGAGCGCCGGTTGACCTGGGGTTGCTGGCCTCGCCGATGGGAGTGTTGGTCTCGCTCACGACGAAGGGGAGTCAATCGGTCTCGAAGAAACATCACGATCTGCTCCAGCAGCTGGCGAACGATGTCCGGGCACGACTCAGCAACTGGCTCTTCGCCGAAGGGCGCGACCAGATGGAAGAGGTCGTCGGGCGGGAACTCGCCAGGCAAGGGCTCATGGTGGCGATTGCGGAGTCTTGCACCGGTGGATTGATCGGCCATCGGCTGACACAGGTCGCCGGTTCATCTGCCTATCTGGATCGTGGAGCGGTCTGTTACAGCAATCGAGCCAAGACGGAGATGCTAGGGGTGCCGGCGGATCTGATCGTGAAACATGGCGCGGTCAGTCAGGAAGTCGCCGCTTCCATGGCGAAGGGCATTCGCGAGCGTGCCAAGGTGTCGGTGGGACTGAGCGTGACCGGTATCGCCGGGCCTGGTGGCGGGACAGAGAGCAAGCCGGTTGGGCTCGTCTTCATTGGATTGGATGGTGGAGACGGCCAGCCCATCGCACAGGAGTTCCGGTTTCATGGAGACCGGACGGTCATCAAACAACGATCTTCGCAAGCCGCATTGAATCTCCTTCGCCGCTGGTTACTCGATCGGGCAACCAGATGATTCGGGCCTTCCTTGCCGTCGAACTCTCTCAATCACTACGAACAGAACTTGCCACGGTTCAGCAGGAATTGAAGCGTAGCCTTGAGCAGCAGATGCAGGGGGGCACGCGTATTTCCTGGGCACAGCCTGCTTCGATCCATCTCACGCTCAAGTTCCTCGGCGACTTGGATGAACAGGTGATCGATCCGCTACGTGCTGCGCTTGAAGAGGCGATCGGACGTCAGGTCGCTGTGACTGTGCCGCTTGAGCGGCTCGGCGCCTTTCCCTTTCCGCAGGCTCCTCGCCTGTTGTGGGTCGGGCCGTCGGAGAAGTGGGAGAAGGGAACGGACGCGAAGCGAGTGGCGGAGGTCCATGACGCGATTGAACAGGTTTGTGAAGGTTTACACTTTCTCCGCGAGACGAGACCGTTCAGTCCTCATCTCACGTTGGCACGGATCAAGATGGGGGAGCGCCACGTTGGAGTTGCGCTTGCCAACAGCAGAGTGCTGGACCGCCTGCTTTCATTGGGTTCCCTGGTGATAGAGTCGGTTGTGCTGATGCAGAGTGAATTGAATCCGACCGGTTCGGTCTACACGAAGCTGTGGGACGTGCGGTTGCGAGGTTAATCGTCCGTTCTCGTGGCTGGCGATGTGTGGCGGATCTCATCGGATAGTGTCTGAAGGACAACCGCCATATTCGTAAAGGTGCGATCAAGGTTGGTCATCACCTCCGGCTCATTTTCTCCCCAAGCCCAAAACGACAACATTAGCTGCTGACCCTGCTGCAATTCCGGCGGCCCTGGCAGGGTGATGAATTTAACCGACATGATCGTGGCGCCGATGGCGCCTCCTTCGAATGTGGGATCGGTTTGATTCAAGGCATGCGCGGCGGCGGTGGTCAACCACTGTATCTGCTTCGGCGAGGTGTTTAATGTCAGGTCCCGGTAGAGCATCATCAGGCGACCGGAGCATTGCAGGCGCTTGGAGGTTTGGGCATTCAATGCCGCGCCGCTAAAGGCACAGTCATTGGACTCAAAGACCGACTCGGGGCCATTGAGCCATTCAAGGAGCCGATAGAACGTCTTGGTTGCAGGGTAGTCGCTCCATTCCTGCATATCCTCAATCGACGACCGGATGAGTTCCGGGCGGCTTCTGAAATTGTAATACCGATGTGCCGGATTGGATTCGCTATCGACCCAAGGGTGCGACCGAGGGCTCATGGAGTCTGGGTCGCTATGTTCGTAGACCTTCATCGTCCATTCAATGCTATAGGTGGCCAGGGCTGACAGGTATGGTGTGAGGGGCAGCATAGCAGTAAGTCACCCAGGATAGATCAATCCCGGGAGCATCCGGTCGGTAATGTAGGCGGCGAAATCGATCTCGCTAGGAGGACGTCAGGATGTAAGGCAGGCAGATGGCTGAGGGCGTCTCGTTCAATGTTGCGGGGGCTGTTTGCGCATCGTCCGGCAGAATAGTTCGGTGAGTGTTGGATCGAAGGCGGTGCCGGCTTGCTGTTCGATCTGTTCTAGGGCTTCATGGATAGGGAGCGAAGTGCGTTCTGGCTTTTCGGCGGTGAGATCGTCGAAGGCCTGGGCGATGCCGACAATGCGAGCGAGCAGAGGTGTGCCTTCCTCGCGCAGGCCGAAGGGGTATCCTGTTCCGTCCCATCGTTCGTGGTGGAGGGCGATAATCTGTACGGCGTCCGGTGACAGCCCCATCGCGCGGCCCATTCTGGCGCCCAGGTCGGGCCGATGGATTTGCGGGTCTAATTCGAGGCTCAGCACGTGATTGCCAGGGGCGCTGATCAAATCGAGATCGTGCACGAGTGCTCCGAGTGCGAGCGACTGTTGTTCGGCAATGGGAAGGCTCAGCCGATTGGCCACCAGCGTCGAATAAAAACTTACGCGGCTTCCATGGTTGAGCAGGTGGCGGTCCTTGGCTTCCAAGAGGTCGGAGATCAGGGGGACCAAGGGCGAGGTCTCATCGCTA
>VFKF01000067.1 GCA_009885705.1 Nitrospira sp.
TACGTGCCGAAAGAAGATGTTATTGAAATACAAGGCACGGTGAACGAAACGTTACCGAACGCGATGTTTCGAGTGTCGTTAGATAATGGCCATAAAATTCTCGCACATATATCAGGAAAAATGCGCATGCATTTTATCCGTATTCTTCCTGGCGATAAGGTGACTGTCGAACTCTCGCCGTACGACTTGACTCGCGGGCGCATCACCTATCGGTTTAAGTAGGAGCGTGTAACAGACATGAAAGTGAAATCATCCGTCAAGCCGATTTGTGCCAAATGTAAGGTGGTTCGACGCAAGGGCGTGGTGAGAATTCTCTGTGAGAATCCACGTCATAAGCAGCGACAAGGGTAAGGAGCGCCGCAGGGGGACTGAACCGGGCACCTGCTCGCGCCGCGTGGGCCGTTAAGGCTTTCGCAGGGTGCGCGCATCAGAGCTTGATCAGGTACTCAGCGACGAAGAGTGGAAAGCAGTAATCGTAAGGGGGACGTATGGCACGTATTGCCGGAGTAGATTTACCAAAAGACAAGCGGGCGGACATCGGCCTGACCTATGTCTATGGCATCGGGCGGGCGGCCGCAGTCGACATCCTGGGTAAGGCGGGGATCGATGGAGCGATTCGAGTGAAGGATTTAAGCGAAGAGCATATCGTCAAGATTCGTGAAATCATTCAGGAGAGTTATCAAGTCGAAGGCGACTTGAGGAAAACCTTCTCGATGAACATCAAACGATTGATTGATAGCGGTACATACCGGGGGCTGCGCCATCGCAAAGGGTTGCCAGTCCGTGGCCAGCGGACCAAGACGAATGCGCGGACGAGAAAAGGCCGTCGCTCCGGTGTGGGAAGCAAACCGAAACCGCCTACGCGTTAGGCGTAGCGCGTGACCGTTACCTGAGTAGGGAGCCTGTATGAGCGTCAAAAAAGGGAAGAAGAAAGAGCGGCGGATCGTGACGAGCGGAGTGGCCCATGTCCAGGCCTCGTTCAATAACACGATCGTCACCATCACCGACATGAGCGGAAACACCATCGTGTGGGCCAGCTCAGGAAACCAAGGCTTCAAGGGGTCGCGCAAGAGTACGCCATTTGCGGCTCAGCGGGCTGGCGAGGCTGCTGCGCGTAAGGCGATGGAGTGCGGAATGCGGCAAGTGGACGTCTATGTGAATGGGCCGGGGTCCGGACGTGAATCGGCGATTCGGTCTATTCAAGCGGCTGGAATGCGGATCAATATGATTCGTGATGTGACCCCGATTCCTCACAACGGTTGCCGTCCTCCGAAGCGGCGGCGCGTTTAGTGAGGAATGTCGGAAGAGTTGAATACACGAGAATTGTTGGGCGCACCCATGTGGTGATGTCCGGTAACCGGAGGTAGAGCAGTGGCAAAGTATCGCGGTCCCGTCTGTCGGTTGTGTCGTCGAGAGGGTGAGAAGCTGTTTCTGAAAGGCTCACGCTGTATGACGGAAAAATGTGCCATCGAGCGTCGCGCCTATCCTCCAGGGCAACATGGGCAAAAGCGTCCGAGGAACTCGGAGTACAGCACACAGCTCAGAGAAAAACAGAAGTTGCGCAGAATTTATGGTCTGATGGAATGCCAATTCCGTGGTGTCTTTGAGAAGGCGGAACGCCAAACTGGCATTACCGGCGAAGTGCTTTTGCGGTTGTTGGAATGTCGCTTGGACAATGTGGCCTATCGATTAGGGTTCGGCGCTTCTCGAAAAGAAGCCAGACAACTTGTGAGCCACGGGCATTTAACCATGAATGGCCGGAAGATCAATGTGCCAGGCGCTCAGGTCAAGGCTGGCGATATCATCAGCATTCGTGAGCGAAGCCGCACATTGATCTCGATCCAAGCTGCCTTAGAGGCCGTAGATGGCCGAGGCATTCCGGAGTGGTTAGAGCTCGACAAGACGGCATTTAAAGGTGTGGTCCGTGCGTTGCCGTCCAAGGATCAAATTACACTGCCGGTCAACGAACAGATGGTGGTGGAGTTGTATTCCAGGTAGGTGCGGATTTGTGGACGGGGGTTAGCTTTCTGCGGTGCGCTGGTGCCGTTCAGTGGCTGTCTACTCGATGAGATGAAGGGGGAGTCATGATTAAAGCGATGAAGGACTTTCAGATCCCGATGCGGGTGGAAGTCGACAAGGATACACAAACTCAAACGTTCGGCAGGTTTACGACTGAAGCCTATGAACGTGGGTTTGGCACGACGGTTGGGAATGCCTTGCGACGTGTGCTGTTATCGTCGCTGACCGGTGCGGCGGTGACCACTGTGAAGATCGAAGGGGTGTTGCACGAGTTCTCCACGATCCCTGGTATTACAGAGGATGTGACCTCTATTATTCTCAACGTCAAAGGGTTGCGACTGGCGGTGCATACCGATAAGCCTAAGACCTTACGTCTCAAGAAGAAGGGGCCAGGAGAAGCCAAGGGGTCCGACATTATCCATGATGCGGACGTGACCATCTTGACTCCGAACCTGCATATTGCGACCTTGGACAAAGACGCTGTGTTCGATATGGAGATGACGGTCAAGCATGGCCGAGGCTATGTGCCAGCCGAGCGAAACAAGGAAGAGGGATTGCCCATTGGTGTCATCGCCATTGATTCCGTATTTTCTCCCATTAAACGCGTGAACTTTCATGTGGAAAATGCCCGTGTCGGTCGAATGACCGATTATGATAAGCTCACCCTGGAAATCTGGACCGATGGAACGATCTCTCCTCGTGATGCGTTGTCCACGGCGGCTGGCATCATGCGCGATCACGTCGATATCTTTATCAATCCCGATGAGCGAGTCGAAGGGCGCGCTGATTTAGGGAGCGATGAAGCTCAACGTGAAGTGAATAAGCATCTCTTCCGCAGTGTGAACGAGCTGGAGTTGTCGGTTCGTGCCGCGAATTGCTTGAAGAACGCGAACATCAAGACCATCGCCGACTTGGTTCAGAAGAGCGAAGGGGAGATGTTGCGCACGAAGAACTTCGGCAAGAAGTCACTCAATGAAATTAAGGAAATCTTGACGGAAATGGGCTTGGGGCTCGGCGTCAAGCTGGATGCGGTGCAGCCCATTAGCGGTAATCCGAAGAGCGAGTAACGAAACAAGAGGCAACCCGTGCGTCATAGAAAAAATGGCAGACAGCTCGGACGTAAAACAAAACATCGATGGGCTCTGTTCCGGAGTCTCGTAACGTCGCTCCTTGAACATGAACGTATCGAGACGACTGAGGCGAAGGCAAAGGAAATTCGAGGGTTCACGGACCGGATGATTACCCTCGGCAAGGAAGGGTCATTGCCGGCTCGTCGGCAAGCGCTGGCCTTTATCCGCAGCAAGGATGTCGTGTCAAAATTGTTCAGCGATGTTGCGGTTCGGTTTAAGGACCGTACAGGCGGCTATACGAGGACGATCAAGACGAGACGGCGCATCGGCGATGCGGCCAAGATGGTTGCGATCGAACTCGTCACACGTCTAGAGGTATCGACCGTGAAGAGTGAAGTGCCTGCAGTTGCAGCTCCTGCGAGTCCCACTGCCGACTAGGTCTCCAGTCGAGGAGATCTAGTCGCGCGCGCGACGTCGCCCTGTTGTTTCAACGACTCTCCTATCCCGCTATCCTCATCTTTGCCAAGTGAACTTATGCCGCGGTGCCGGCATGAGTTTACTTGGTTTTTCTCCCATGCTACTATCGTGCCAGTCGAATCTTCGTTAGTTGAGAAGGAAGTACATAAAAAGTGTGGCAACGTCTAATACGGCGCGGTTTGTTAGCGCTGAGTGGGGTGCTGGCCTGTTTCCTGGTCTATCTGCTCATGACGCATTCGACCGCAGTATCCACTCCGACGGCAACGGCGCCTGGCTCCATGGACGCTGCGGATGCAACGATCTCCAATTTTACTTTTACCCAAACAAAGGGCGATGCGGTGCAGTGGCAGGTGCAGGCGCACGAGGCTCGGCTTTTTGAGCGAGACAGGCGGGCGATGCTTCAGGTCGTTGCCGTCACGCTATTTGGCCAGCAGGGGAAGGAATTGACGGTGACGGGAGATGAAGGGGTTCTGAATACGGAGACGAAGAATTTTCTGCTCTCTAACCGCTCAGAGCCACTTGTGATTCATACCGAGAGCGGGTATGTGATCTATACCAATCATCTTGCTTGGACGGATGAGACCAGAGAAATACGTACGCAGGACGCGGTTCGTATCGTGGGGCATGGCTTAGAGGTCACTGGACGAGGGTTGATTGGACATTTGGACAGAGAAGAGTTTGACGTACTTGAGGACGTACATGTGGATTTGGCTCCTGCTTCTTAATCTGTGCCTGTTTGGATTCGCCTCATTACGAGGATCGGCTGATGCGGCCTTGCCTCAAGGCGGCGCCGAGCAGGCGGTCAGTACGACCATTACGGCCAAGAAAATGACGGTGAAAAATCAGGACAGCCAAGCGGTCTTTGAGGGATCGGTTGTGCTGACTCGTGGGTCGCTGGTTGTCTATTCCGATCGTATGGTAGTGATGTTTCGCGCGCAGGAGGCTCCCGCGAGTGATGACCGGAAGGGGCGTGAGGCGGTGAAGGGCGCGGTGCCCTCAAAAGGGCCTGATGCTGTACCGGCGGTGTCGAATCGTTCGGTCAATCAGATTGAGGCGACCGGACGGGTCAAAATCGAGAAGGATTCAGGGAGTGCGACCTGTGAGAAAGCGATCTATTATCATGATGGAGATAAGATCGTGCTGACAGGCAACCCGGTGGCATGGGACAAGGGGACGCGAGTCAGTGGTAAACAAATCACGATGTTTTTAGCGGAAGATCGGAGTGTGGTGGAGGGTGGGTCGCATGTGCGGATCGAGCCGGATGAGGGGGGCGCCAAGTGATGGAGTTGGCGCAGGGGAATGCGGCATCAGCCGACTCATCGGTGAGTGGTATGCACATGATGGGTTTGCGCGCAAGAGGGCTGGTGAAGAGCTTTCGGGCACGCAAAGTCGTGAAAGGTGTCTCGATTGAAGTGCTTGCAGGGGAGGTTGTGGGGTTACTTGGTCCTAACGGAGCCGGCAAGACGACCATTTTCGATATGATTGTGGGTTTGGGGCAGCCAGATGAAGGAACGATTTCACTTGGCGATGAGGTGATCACCGACCTGCCCATGTACAGACGTGCCAGAAAGGGAATTGGGTACCTTCCTCAAGAGTCGTCGGTGTTCCGGCGCTTGTCGGTTGAGGATAATATTCTGGCAATTCTTGAGATGCTGGACTACTCTCGGGCAGAGCGTCGTGAACGGGTCGATGCCCTACTGAAAGAATTGGACCTGAGCCATATCAGAACCAGCATGGCCTATGCCTTGTCCGGTGGTGAACGTCGACGGTTGGAAATTACCAGGGCGCTTGCGACGAACCCTTTATTTATGTTGCTGGATGAGCCCTTTGCAGGGATCGATCCGATTGCCGTGGCGGATATCCAACAAATTATTACCCGCTTGAAAGAAAAAGGCATTGGCATTTTGATTACCGATCATAATGTCCAAGAGACGCTGTCTATTACTGACCGGGCCTACATCATCAATGAAGGGCTGATCCTCGAAGCCGGGTCTCCAGAGACCATCGTGAAAAGTGAGAGGGCGCGGGCCATCTATTTAGGTGATCGATTCAAGTTGTAACGAGTGAGAGTGTGTCTCTATGAAGCTCAGGCTCGATCTTAGGCTTAGTCAAAAGCTCATCATGACCCCGCAGTTGCAGCAAGCTATTAAACTGCTGCAACTGTCTCGTCTTGAGCTCCAGCAGAGCTTGACTCAACATTTGATGGAAAACCCTCTTCTGGAGGAGCTCCCAACCGAGGCGGATGACAGCGAGGCTGGGACTGCTGAGGAAAAGACAGAAGATGCGGCGGTGGCAGCAAATAGCGAATCGTCGGATGCAGAGCAGTCGAGCGTAGAGGAGCGCGATACGCCGGATGAGGCCTCGGCAGCTGGGTGGGAAGAATACTTTGGTAGTGATCGTAGGATCGGAGGGTCTGAGTCCCAGTCGCCCTCTCAGGATGAGTTCCCATCCTATGAGCAAACCATGGCGAAAGCGACTTCCTTGGAGGACCATCTCCTGTGGCAGCTGTCTTTTTCAGGGTTGTCGGACCGTGACAAGGCGATCGGACGGTCGATCATCGGGAATCTTGACGATGATGGTTACTTGCGCATGTCGCTGGACGAAATGGTCAGCGGGACCGACTTTACTCCCGTCGAAGCGGAATCAGTCCTGAAAGATATTCAGAGTTTCGATCCGACTGGTGTGGCAGCCAGAGATCTGTCGGAATGCCTGCTTTTGCAAATCGGACATTTGGGAAAGAGTCCCATGGGATCGTTGGGGGCTCGGCCTGGCGCACTGAAGGGGTCGATTGTTGAAGCCATTGTCCA
>VFKF01000550.1 GCA_009885705.1 Nitrospira sp.
CCAGGCATGTCGCGATCGGGGTCCACGATCATCGGAGGGCTCTTGGTGGGACTGGACCGGAAAGTCGCGACAGAGTACTCCTTCTTTCTCGCGCTCCCGACCCTAATCGCCGCAACCTGTTATCAAATGTGGAAATCGCGGGACATCTTCCGGCAGGAAGACTATCTGGCGCTCGGAGTTGGGATGCTTGTATCGTTCCTCGTCGCTTGGATTGTGATCGCAGCCTTCCTCACCTTCGTGAAGCGCCATACCCTCCGCCCGTTTGCCTATTACAGAATTCTGATGGGCATCGCCGTTTTCTATATCTTCGGGTTTTAACCGGCTGCTGAAAAAGCCCGCCAGCGTCGTTCCCTGCCTTCGCCGAAGCGGCTTCGCGCAGGCAGGTCGGCTCATCGAAATCCTCAACGTACCCCTGAGGGTACGCTTCCGGTTTCGACTCGCCTGCGGCCTTGCTGGACGGACTTTTTGAGCAGCCGCTATGAGGCGGGAGGGAGCTCTTCAGACAAGAGCGCTTCGTCTTTCTTTTCGAAAGCGAAATGGATGATCAAGAAGACGACGCCTACACTGATCGCCGAGTCGGCGACGTTGAAGGCGGGCCAATGGTAGGAGTTCACATAAACATCGAGAAAGTCGATCACTTCCCCATAGCGTAATCGATCGATCAGGTTCCCGATCGCCCCGCCAAGAATGCCTGCAATACTCAGCTGCCCCATCCAATCTTTCTCCGGCAACCGGTAGAGGATCGTTCCCAGGAGGCCCAGCGCGAAGAGTGACGTGACCCCGAAAAAGACCATACGAAACGCATTACTGCTGCCGGCCAGCAACCCGAACGCCGCACCGGGATTGCGAATATAGGTCAGGCTGAAGTAGTCGGGAACAATCGGAATAGATTCATGCAGCCGCATCGACTCGACGATGGAGAGTTTCGTCGCCTGATCGGTCGCCACGATCGTGGCCGCAAGCAGGGCCAGGAGCAGATAGCGAAGGGGCCGTTGCATTACTGTACCGCCTCCACACAACGCTCGCAGAGGGTGGGATGACCCACATCCTTCCCCACTGCGTCACGATAGTTCCAACACCGTTCGCATTTCCCGAAAGAAGACTTCGTCGCCACAATCGCCAATGGGCCTTTGGCCTCGCCACTGGCAATCAATTTGACCTGCGAGACGATGAAGAGCATGGTCAAATCCTTATGATAGGACTGAAGGAACTCGTAGACGTCAGCATCGGCTCGAAGTTCCACCGCCGCCTCCAGCGATGACCCGATCACTTTATCCCGCCGACTCCCCTCCAGCACGCCCTGCACCTGCGTACGATAGCCCAAGAGCTTTTCCCATCGCTCAGCCAGCGCGGCATCCTGCCATTGAGGCTGGACCTCCGGAAATGCACTGAGGTGGACGCTCGCCGATGATCGTCCTTCAAGCACCCCAATAACTCTTTCAAGTTTCCGTTGTGATTCTGAAAGCGTCCGCCAAATCTCTTCTGCCGTAAAACTCAACACCGGCGCCATCAGCTTCGTCATGGCGATGAGAATCTCGAACAGCACCGTCTGCGA
>VFKF01000497.1 GCA_009885705.1 Nitrospira sp.
CGTGGCGACTGCGAGCGAAACCGGCAGTCCACGATGGTCTCCGGCGAGACCCTCAAATGTCTGCGGGAGGAATTGATGCTTGGCCCGTTCCACGCTCTTGTCGAAGCTGACTTTACCTTCCGGGGTGAATTGCTGGCCCTTGGAGACGAGTTTGGCCCGCAGTTCTTTCGTGAAGTCATAGGCAAAGTCCTCCGGTGGAAGCGTAGTCAGGACCAGCCGTCGTCCGCTGTTGTATATAGTTCCGTTCAAGATGATCCGCGGCGCATCCCCGCGCTGCTCTCGCTCATAGAGACCAGCAAAGGTGATCTCATTGAAGAAGTTCGCGTCCCAGACATCGGCGAAGGAGTGGGCCAGCTTCGTGGGGTTGGCGACACGGAAGTTGACCATCTGCCGGCCGAGTGCCCGAAGCTGGAAGTTCAGCTGCATGTCCTCTTTGAAGGACGCGAAAAACTGCCGGTAGATTGGAGAGAGCCCGTCCGCTGCCAAGATGGCTTCTGACTTGGCTGGTTTCTTAACGGCATAGTAGGCCGTGGCCAGGCTGCCACCGGACACGCTGGACATATGGGTGACCTTGTCCAGCACGCTTCGAGACTGTCCGTTTTCTAGAATGCGAACATTGGCCAGTGCTTCGAGGGCTCCAGCGGCAAAGGTGGCAGCGCGGCTGCCGCCACCGGATACGGCAATGCCGACGAGTATGTCTTGGTCTGGCAGAGGCGCAAAGACTGGTGTGGCCGTATCAGGATGGGCCGGGAGTTGATGGATCTTCGCAAAGCAGCCGGTCAGGAGCAGGCTGAGGCTCATGCTGAGTGCAACCGACATGGACTTCATCGTCGTGTCTCCCTACTGGTACTGGTTTAATCGCGGTTCACTGGCGGACGAGCACTATGTCGTCCGTGCAGGTTACGAGCCCTGTGTGACTTGGAAATAGCAGAACCCCTCGTGTTCAACAAGCTTCTTGGCCATCACTCCGGCAGCGGTCTCGAGTGTGGCGGCAACGGTTTCGTTCTGGGTACTGAACACACTGCCACCGCGGACGGCTTTTCCGACCAGGGATGTGACGGCCGCTTCGGCTCGCAGGGCATCACGAGTCACTCGGGCCAAGGCCTCCAGTGGGATCGCGGGATGATGGGCATCGAATTCCGGGTAGAGCGACTCCTGGGGAATTGGGCCCACTCGCAAGGCGGTCGCGCCATGCACGGCCGGGACTCGAAATGCGGTATCGAAGAAGGCTTCCAGGAAAATACGTGTCAGGTCGGCGCTGACACGCTGTGAATCGACCGTGGTGGCGGATACACGAACCGAATTGGTCGGGCTCAGCTCAATCTCCGCTGAGATTCCCGGGAAGAGCAGGGTGTTCCCGCTTCGATCGACGAACCCCTTCGAGGTGACTTTCACGACTCCGTGAGACGCACCTCCTGATGCATCGGGCTTGGTGGAAAAACTGAGATCGCCAAAGTAGGCTTTGTTATAGGTCAAGAGCGTCCGGGCGAAGCGGGAGGAGTTCTGCTCGAGTTGATCCTCATCCAGGCCGAGATGTCCTTGCCATTGTCTGGCTGCTTCGATGACCTGTTTGAGTTTATCCACATCGATGCGAGCATTCGACTCGTTGGCCAGATCATCGAGGACGTGCGCAAGGATGGTGAGGGAGGCCCCCTTGTCCTGGTGCCGCAGGCGAATCTTCTCGATGACGGCCGCGAGCGGACGGACGCTTGTGGCTTGTCCCTCCGGGGTCAGCTGCGCGAGAGCCTGAGGCGAAGTTCCCGTATCGCGTCGATCCCCCGGCAGCTCATCGTGGGCCTGTCTGGTGCATGCGAGGAACTGTGCCGTGAGTTCTTTCTTGTCGGCTAATTTTTGGCGGAAGGTTCCGCGATGGAGGTCCAGTTGGTCGCGGAGCTGCAGGACGGAGGAACTGCAGGCAGCCTGTGAGAGGAGAACGATCAGGAGCATGAAGAGGGAGTAGGGTCGTCGTGTCATCGCAACCTCTTATCAGGTGGATAGGCCGAAGGCTATTAGGCGCCAAAACTAACTTCAGCCTTCAGCCTGAACCCCTGGCCATGAGCACCTTCGGTCAGTGCTTGCGATCTTTCTGCATGATCTTGTCAGTCCAGGCGAGGAGAATTGCAGAGCCGATGAACGTCAGGTGAATCAAAATCTTCCACTTGATATGTTCGGTGTCTTCATTCGCGATGTTGACGAACGATTTTAGCAGATGAATACTGGAGATCCCGATCAGCGAGGCAGCGAGTTTAATCTTGATGGTGCCGGGGTCGATGTGGGTCAGCCAATCCGGCCGGTCGGGATGGCCCTCTAAGTCCAATTTACTCACGAAGGTGGCGTAGCCGCCGATGATCACCATGGTCAATAAGTTTGCCACCATCGTGACGTCGATCAGCCCCAGAATGCCGAGCATGAAGATCGTCTCTTCTTGCTGATTGAGGTGCCAGACCATCGCCCACAGCTCGACAAGAAACTTGTATGCATACAGCAGTTCCGCCACGATCAAGCCGCCATAGAGCGGAGCTTGAATCCATCGGCTGGCGAAGACGACGGTTTCGAACGCGTGCTCGATCCGGCTTGCGACCGAGGGTGCTTCTGTCACGGGTGTGGGTTCTGTGTGGTTGGAATGGCTCACGGCGCGTTATCTTAATCGGCGAGGGGGCAGCCTGTCAATTTGTATGACACAACGATGCTCAATTGTTGGGGATGGCAACGAGGGAGGCGAACCCATCGATCTGGTGTTGTGTGACACAGAGTCGACGAATGGTATCGATCACCGTGCGATCGTCCGAAACCTTTTCGCAAATGAAATCTGCGCCCGCGACGGAGTAGGCATTGTTGTGATCGAG
>VFKF01000073.1 GCA_009885705.1 Nitrospira sp.
TGCGGGAACCGCTCAGGGTCATTGAGCACGCTGACCATCCACAGATGATCGAAGAGACCCTTGGCCCTCCCTGCATCGACTGCACGGAACGTAACAGGGACAGAGCGGCAGGCGCGGTTGAGGGTGACGACTTCAGTTCTCCGAAGATTGTAGGGTTCTACCGCCCGATCCCGCTCCACCGTTTCCATAATCAAAGCAGGAAGCTCCGCCACCCCGGCACCAACGTACAGGCTACGGCCATGCCGGGGTAATTTCTTCCTCAACAACACCGCCACACGATTTCCGAGACGCTGACACAGACCGCGCTTCACACGCCAGAACTCATCCCCGCCCTCATAGCAATAGACCGGCCCCAGTGCGCCATAGTCGAGACGTCCGTAGACCTCGGCCACCAACCGGCGGGTCGCAGGAGCCAACTTCGTGGGACTCGTCTTCATGACCGCACTCCAGCAATCTGCACCGCGGTTGCAGTCACCGTCGCAGCCACGCTGGAAAGAAATTCAATATTCAATGTGTCCGTGATATCCGTCTCGCGATGATAGTGCGGGTTCCGGAAGTTCGCCGTATCGGTCAACACCACCGCTGGATAACCTGCATCCCAAAACGAGGCATGGTCGCTGCGGCGGGTATGAGGCATGGCCTCCCCTCGGTCCGGCACCACCAATGACAGGGTCTTGAGCGGGGCCGCCTGCCGTTGTGCCTCCTGCTCAAGTTGGTTCACCAAGGACCGGGACGCCTCGTTACCCACGATGGCGAGAAAATCTCCTTGAGTTGGCACTGCGATGGGCACCGCTGGCGGGGCCAGCTGTGTGCCGGGCTCGCTCTTCGCGAACCCGACGCACTCCAAAATAATCGCGCCAGCCAACTCACGACGCTCGGCTCTCAAGCGGGAGACAAACGCCTGGCTTCCCAGCCGATCCTGCTCTTCAAGGCAAAACGCCACGAGCCAGACTGGTCGCACGAGCGGTTGCGTGCTGAGTTGCGTTGCCACTTCAAGAAGAACGACGAGCCCACTCGCGTTATCATCTGCGCCAGGCGACCCAGACACCGTATCGTAGTGGGCCCCGATCAAGAGTGGAGGCAACTCCCCTCCTTGGCTTGGCCGGTCCGGATACTTGGCCGCCACCACATTGCGGTAGGTCTTTCCCCATGCGCACACAAGCTGGTCGCTTGTGCTCCATCCTGACTTGGCACACTGCGTCGCCAGATAGTGCGCTGCCTTCCGAAGCGGGCCGGGACTTGTCTCGGGATGACGTTCGCCAACGAGAGCCTGAAGATGACGGTTGATTCGAAGACGCTGGGTTAGCACAACATGTGTGTTTGAATGAACCGATTACGCGGTGATTTCGGTCCCGATACCTTTACGCGTGAACACTTCAAGAAGAATGGCATGCGAAATTCGACCGTCAATGATATGGGCTTTGCTGACACCGCCTCCGAGTGCATCCAAGCAAGCATGGACCTTGGGCAGCATCCCTTCGCCGATCGTACCCTTCTTCACCATCCGTTGCACGTCTTTGCGTGAGACCGTGGAGAGATGGCGTCCATTTGCATCGCGAATACCCTTCACATCAGTCATCATCACCAGTTTTTCCGCACCGAGCGCGGCGGCCATCGCTCCTGCCACGAGATCGGCATTAATGTTGTAGGTGTTCCCTTCACGGTTGGTGCCGATTGGCGCGATGACGGGAATGTAATTATCCTGCTGGAGTTTCCGCACCAGCGTGGGATCGATAGACTGAACTTCTCCGACACACCCAAAATCCTCGTCCCCATCGCCGTCATCGAGATCTTTTTCCAGACTGGCTGCCCAGGCTTTGGCCGTGAGTGGTCTGGACAAAATGAGCCCGCCGTCTTTTCCGCTCAATCCGACTGCGAGGCCGCCATGGCGATTCAGGAGGTCCACGATTTCCATATTGATCTTACCGGCCAGCACCATCTCCACGATTTCCATCGTGGCATCATCGGTGACCCGCACCCCATGGCGAAACTTGGCTTCAATGCCCAAGCGTTGGAGCATCTTGTCGATCTGGGGACCTCCGCCATGCACAATGACAGGATTGAGACCTACATATTTCAAGAGCACGACATCCTGGGCGAAGCGTTCCTTCAGGACCGCATCGGTCATGGCATGACCGCCATATTTAATGACGATGGTTTTGCCCTTGAATGTCCGAATGTAGGGCAACGCTTCGATCAGCACGTCCGCTTTCTTGATGAGTTTATTCATGCGTGGCTCCCGTTACGCGAAAATCGCGAGGCTGGCGTCCATACCGGACGTTTCCGCCCAATCCCGATCATGCCTTGTCGTCTTTTATAACACGACCGCTGGCCGAAAGACCGGCTCGCGGATGCGTCTTGTCGTATACGGCGAGGAGCTGATCCGTCGCCAGGTGCGTATACTTTTGTGTGGTGCTTAATGACACATGCCCCAGCATTTCTTGAATCGACCGCAGATCGGCCCCTTCATCGAGGAGATGGGTGGCAAAGGAATGCCGCAGCGTGTGAGGGCTTACGGAGCCGCCGGCCAGCCGGTTCGAATAACAGGCTACGATACGAGCCACACTCCGAGTCGTTAGCCGGCCCCCTCTCAGATTTAAAAAGACGGGAGCTGATGGCTGATGGCTGATAGCTGATAGCTTCAATGAAGCACGGTAGCTGTGGATGGCCTTGAGGGCCACAGCTCCGATCGGTACGATGCGTTCTTTCCGGCCTTTTCCTCGCAGGTGGACCAGTCCCTCGGACAGCCGCAGATCTTCAAGATTGATCCCCACGAGCTCACTCACGCGAGCTCCTGTCGAGTAGAGCGTCTCCAGCAGCGCGGAGTCCCGGAGGGACGATCCTGTTTGGCCGGCAGGAAAGTCCATCAGCGCGGCAGCGTCGTCCTTGGTCAAGACACGTGGAAGATGTTTCGGCTGTTTCGGCGTCCTGATGGTCTCGGCAGGATTGAGGACGGCGATGCCCTTTCGTTGGAGAAAGCGATAGAAACTGCGGAGGGCCGCGAGCTTTCGGGCTATCGACGTGCTCTTTTCATGTTTACGATCCAACCAGTGCAGATAGGCCCGAACGGATTCTGTTGTGACCGTCGAGGGAATGAGCGTGGAGCGGCCGGGACGTTCCGCCTTCATGAACGTGTGAAACTGTCGGAGATCCGACCCATAGTTGCGGACAGTTTCAGGCGATGCGTGACGTTCCAGGTTCAGGAAGGTCATGAAATGTCGGATTGCGTCATCCATGCCGTCAAATCCTCAAGCGCCCGTTGCCCTGTGAGCCGCCGCTTACTCTCTTTATCTCTCGTCGCGGTAGCAAGGGGAGGAAAGAGCCCGAAATTCGTATTCATCGGCTGAAAGTGACGAGGGTCTGCGGTGGTAATGTACGTCGTCAGGCAGCCATGCGCCGTGGTGGGCGGCGGGGTGACCAATGGCAACCCTGCCAGGCCGCGAGCCGCATTGATGCCGGCCAACCCTCCCATTGCGGCGGAGTCCACATACCCCTCAACGCCGACCAGTTGTCCGGCAAAGAAGAGGGTGCCTCGCGCCTTGAACTGGAGGGTATTGTGCAGCAAGGAGGGAGAATTGATAAAGGTATTGCGATGGAGGCTGCCGTAGCGGAGAAACTCCGCTTGTTCGAGGCCTGGAATCATTCGAAACACCCGCTTCTGCTCCCCATAGGTGAGTTTCGTCTGGAACCCCACGAGGTTGTAGCAGGAGCGATGGGCGTTTTCTGTCCGGAGCTGCACCACCGCATAGGCTCTTTTCCCTGTCTTGGGATCTTCCAGGCCCACCGGCTTCAATGGACCGAATTGCATGGTCTGACGGCCCCGCTCGGCCATCACTTCGATGGGGATGCAACCTTCGAAGTAGGCGGTCTTTTCGAATTCTTTGGGTTGCACTTTCTCCGCGGCCAGTAAGGCTTCGTAAAAGGCATTGTAGGTCGCTTCGTCCATCGGGCAGTTGAGGTAGTCGTCCCCGCCCTTGCCGTAACGGGAGGCAAGAAAAACGACGTCCATATTAATGGAATCCGTATCCACAATCGGAGAGATCGCATCGTAAAAATAAAAATGTTTCGTATGGGTCAATTGCGCGATGGCCTGAGACAATTTGTCGGAGGTCAGGGGCCCGGTCGCCACA
>VFKF01000003.1 GCA_009885705.1 Nitrospira sp.
AGTCCTCCGACTATTTTCCTGATCAGATCGGGAACGAATGGCACTATCGCGGCCAGATCACTGAAGGGCCGTTGCAAACGATCGAGCATAAGTTTTTCTCCAACGTGTCTTCGGTCACTGGCACGAAATCCATCAAAGGCATGACGGCTACCGTGTTCCACGATACGAATCCAGGCAACCATGGCCCTTCGGACAGTTTCTACCGGCGTGATAGCGTGGGCATCGTCTATTACGGTTCTGAGCCTGGTACACCCTTGGAAAAACAGCTCGTGCCCTATCAGATTGTGCGTTTCCCCATGAAGGCTGCCACCTCGTTTCAGCAATTCAACCGCAAAGGGCTGGACTTTGGCACCGATATGGATCGCGACGGCGAGAATGAAAAGGTCGACGCACAGGGCGACTCCACGGTGGTGGGGCAGGAGTCAGTGACCGTGCCGGCCGGCACCTTCAAAGACGCGGTGAAG
This sequence comes from Nitrospira sp., assembly GCA_009885705.1. Classification (GTDB taxonomy): domain Bacteria; phylum Nitrospirota; class Nitrospiria; order Nitrospirales; family Nitrospiraceae; genus Palsa-1315. The sequence continues at coordinate 465 of VFKF01000003.1, forward strand.
GTGGAAGCGCGCATGTATATGCAAATTCATCTCTCCGGCTCGAACAAGACGGCGCAGGGCACCGATGTGATGACCGCCTGGTTTGTGAAGGGCGTAGGATTGGTTAAATACGTCGAACGGCAGGAACTCTCTCCGCTGGAAGACCGGGGCGTGATCACGGATATTAGCGAGGAGCTGGAGTCCTACGAGATCAAGCCATCGAAGGCCTCACTCGGCCGGCGCGAATCCCCGACGGAGGGTTTGTTCGCTGATCACACGGGTCACCACGAATTGCGTCAGGTACTCTTCACCTCCGGCCTTCGCTCCGACTCCGGAGAGCCGATGGCCTCCAAACGGCTGACGGCCGACTAACGCACCGGTGATCGGACGATTCAGATAGAGATTTCCGACGTCGAACCGTTGCCGTGCCAACTCCAGATTGACGGGGCTCCGTGAGTAGACGCCACCGGTGAGTGCATAGGCCGTTGAATTCGCCAGAGTGAGCGCCTCCCCAAATGAGGCCGCCTTCATCACCGCGAGAATTGGCCCAAAGATTTCCTCCTGGGCGATTTGATCGGTCGGCGCGACATCGACAAAAACCGTCGGTCCGATATACCAGCCTGGCCCCGTCACGGTGCCTTCCACCAGCAATCGGGCTTCCTTCTTTCCAATCTCGATGTAGTCCTGCACCTTCGCCTGCGCTCGACGATCGATGACCGGCCCAACCTGGGTGCCAGGCTCTTCTGGATTTCCGACCTTCACGCTCAGTACCGCCTCTTTGAGGCGAACGAGAAAATTGTCGTAGATCGCCGCATGGACGATCGCCCGCGAGCAGGCGGAACATTTCTGCCCTGCATAGCCGGTGAAGGATGCGACCACTCCGGTAATCGCATCATCAAGATCCGCCGTCTCATCCACGATGATGGCGTTTTTTCCTCCCATTTCTGCCAGCACCCGCTTGACCATCTGTTGCCCTGGGATCAGAGTCCCGGCGTCTTTCAGAATGCTGAGCCCGACGTCCTTTGACCCGGTAAAGGCAATTGTGGCGACCGCTGGGTGGCGGACTAATGCCTGTCCGACGTCCGGCCCACCAGGCACACAACTGAGTACCCCCTCTGGCACACCGGCCACCTGCAAAATCTCTGTGAGCCAGTGCCCCATCATGGGCGAACGTTCGGAGGGCTTGAAGATGACAGGATTTCCCGTCACGAGTGCCGCCGCCACCATGCCGGCAGGAATCGCGAATGGAAAATTCCAGGGTGCGATGACGGCTGTGACTCCACGAGGATGATAGACCCGCTGGTTGAATTCACCTGGGTCCTGTCCTAACTGTCTTGGGGGAGCGAGCCTCAGCCAGTCCGCTGCGTAAAACTCCAGGAAGTCGATGGCTTCTGCAAGGTCCGCATCTGCCTCACGCCAGGGCTTTCCGCATTCCAGAATTTCCCAGGCTGCCAACTCGTGACGCCGCGTTCGCATGAGCGTGGCGGCTGCCAGCAAAATTTCCACTCGCCGCGCTGTTGTGGTGGTGCGCCAGGAATCCCATGCCTCCATCGCCCGGCCTACCGTTTGCTCAACATCAACCATACTCGCGCTGGACAACCGACCCACGACTTCCTCAGGGCGGCTCGGGTTACGAGATTCAACGAGAGGCCCCGTGAGGCGCAATCGCTGGAACGACGATGACCATTGCCGGCCCAGCTGTGATCGTACGGTCGCCAGGGCCTGTTGCATGGCCGCTCGGTGGTCTGCCTGCGCAAAATCCCGCTGTGGTTCATTCCGAAAATCCAGCTTGCCTGTTCGCTGAGATGAGAGGGATTGCGTCTGACGGGGCGCCTCAAGCACAGGCGGCGACAATAGTGTGCGGAGCGACTGAGACTCCACATATTCCTTGCGGAGGAATGACTCATTCGACGTGTTTTCCAATAATCGCCTGACGAGATAGGCCATGCCCGGTAAGAGGTCGCCCACCGGGGTATAAAGTCGCAGCCGCCGCCCATGTTGTGCGATAGCATGCTGAAAGGGCTCAGCCATGCCATAGATCATCTGATACTCCCAGGTCTCAGGAGAGAGTCCGAGTGACTCTGCAACCGCCTCGATATAGGCCAGTGTGCGGAGATTGTGTGTGCCGAAGGCCGGTCGAATACACGATGATTGAGATAAGAGGAGCTGCGTCAGCGACTCATAATTCGCATCCGTCTCCGTTTTCTGTTCAAAGAGCGGAACAGGCCAGCCTCGTTGCCGATAGCGGATCGTATCCGAATCCCAATAGGCCCCTTTCACCAGCCGAATGGTGATGGGCGCCTCACGCCGACGAACCCATGACAGCAGACCCTCGATATCTCGCGTCGTGTCGCGATGGTAGGCTTGTAACGCTAGACCCGCATGAGGATAGTGCTTGTAGGGAGGCTCGGCGAACAGTCTGGTGAAGATGTCGAGCAGCAAGGTTTTGGTATCGGCTTGCTCCATATCGAAGATCAACGAAGCGGGGAGGCGCATCGCCAGATCGAGGATGGGTCGAAGCCGTACCGCGACTGAATGGTAGCTTCCTTCGGGGTCGATCGGGTCTAGATGCGGAGAGAGGGCGGAGATTTTGAGCGAGAGCTGTACTCGTGGGATGGGCCCGAGATGATCTCGCTCTAATAAGGGGCTCGCTGGCCAGCCCTCCGCGGCTCGTGCCAACAGGGTGAGGGCATTCAGGCAGCGGTCGCGATACCGATCAGCTTCGCCATCGCTGGTGGTGGCCTCACCCAACAAATCGACGGACCAGGCTCGGCCCTCCTGCCAGAGGTCTGACAATCGCGGCTTCGCATCCTCGACCGTCGATCCGGCAATAAATGTGCTCGCCATCTGCTCGACCTGGCTTCTGATGGCCTTTCCACTGAGACGAGCCCCCAGGCTGGTGGAGGCAAGGGCGTTGAGTCCCCATTGCGCGCCGAAGAGTTGCGTCTCTCCATGGCCTAAATATTCGCGAGCTAAAGTCACCACCTGTTCATCGTCGGTGACCGATGGCAGGGCATCGATGAATCGAAATAACTGTATCTTAAAGGCACTGTCATGCATGGCCAGGTTGAGGGCCTGATGAGACCACCAGTGGCGCGTGAAGACGGTTGGCGTTCGACCGGCAGAGAGGCGAGCGAGTTGTTCACCGATGCGATGAACAGCTGACTCAAGTGGAGATGAAGCGGTCGACATCGATACCCCACCCTCTGCGAGATGAAGGGACATGGTCAGTATACACTCTGCACATTCTGTTGAAACATTTGGGTAAATTAAGTATGATATTTTAGTGCGTCATCTCACTCATGAGGAGGTCAGATGACGCGATGGGTGAGCGCTCTAAGGAGATCAAATGGCTGCCACAACAACTGATACCGCATTGACCGAAGATGTGTTTGTCCCGCTCAATTTTGTGTTGTTTTGCGCGATCGTTGCCGCCACGGTGGTCGGCATTCCACTCTATGGCTATTACTACGGATTCAGCCTCTTTGACTGGATTCTGTCCTTTGTGATGTACATCGTGACGGGGATGGGCATCACCGTCGGTTATCACCGGCTGGTGTCGCATCAGAGTTTCGAATGTCCTGACTGGGTCAAGGCCGCTATCCTCGTCGCCGGCGGGTGGGCGCTTCAGAATTCAGCTCTGAAGTGGGGCGGTGACCATATCCGCCATCACGCCAAGACCGATCAAATAGAAGATCCCTACAACGTGACCAAGGGGTTCTGGCATAGCCACTGTGGCTGGCTTTTTTATAATACCCCCCATCGCACGGAGAAATACGAGATCCGTCTGCGCCGTGACCCTGTCGTGATGTGGCAACATCGCTACTACTGGCCCATCGTCGTCACAGGACTCCTGCTGCCCTTTGCTCTCGGTGTCGTTTGGAATGGTGGCTGGCAAGGCGGCATCGGCGCCTTCCTCTTGGGAGGCCTCTTCCGCATGTTCATGGTGCTGAACTCGACCTTCACTATCAACTCTCTCTGCCACATGATCGGGACTCAACCCCACGGCACACAGGACAGCAGCCGCGATAGCTGGCTGATCTCCTTTGTCAGTTTCGGCGAGGGGTATCATAATTTTCATCACACCTATGCCCGCGATTTTCGCAATGGACCGAAGTGGTATAATTTCGATCCCTCAAAGTGGATCATTTTCACCCTCTGGATGCTTGGGTTGGCCCACAACCTGCGCCGTAACGATCCCACCGTCGGGTAAGACCTCTTACGACACATTCGCTTCATGGGAATCCATCGTCCTCCGGTGGATTCCCCCATTGAGCTACTCCCCCTCGCACAATAGGCCCATTTTCTTTCACCCTCCTATTCGCTTATGATGGCGGGGCTGTCCCCAAGAGTCAGTTGAATTCCTCTGTGCCTCTAGAGAAGGAGTATTTCATGGCTGATGAACATTCTGCCGGACCACAGACTGGTCACGGAAAAGACAATCTGATTCCAGGCGTCAAATACGTGATCGCAGTCAGCAGCGGCAAGGGCGGAGTCGGTAAATCAACTGTCTCCGTCAATTTGGCCGTGGCTCTTGCTTTAACAGGCGCCAAAGTCGGCCTACTCGATGCGGACATCTATGGTCCCAACATTCCCATGATGATGGGTGTGACCAAATCACCGGAACAGAAAGACGGCAAGATCGTTCCCGCCGAAAGTCACGGCGTGAAACTCATCTCCATGGGCTTCTTCGTCCCGGAAGACACGGCTGTCGTCTGGCGCGGCCCCATGATCCACACAGCGATTCAGCAGCTGTTCCGCGACGTGTTGTGGGGGGAGCTCGATTATCTGCTCATCGATTTGCCGCCTGGCACCGGAGATGCGCAGCTCACCCTGACGCAGCTGGTTCCGCTGACCGGCGCCGTCACCGTGACGACGCCTCAGGAAGTGGCCCTGCACGATGTCCGCAAGGGCATGATGATGTTCCAGAAAGTGAATGTGCCGCTCCTCGGCATCGTGGAGAATATGAGTTACTTCCTCTGCGGCCACTGCGGCGAGCGGACGGAAATATTTTCGCACGGAGGAGGGGAGCGCGCCGCCGCCACCGTCGGCATTCCGTTCCTTGGTCGCATCCCGATCGATCCGGCCATTCGCGATGGCGGCGACTCCGGCAATCCGATCGTCGTGGCCG
>VFKF01000095.1 GCA_009885705.1 Nitrospira sp.
AGAGAAACGCCGTGCTCTCGACAGGCGGATAGAGCCGGGCCGCAATCGATGTGGTCCGTTGCGAATCCGCGACCGAGCTCAAATGGTCGTTCAAACCCTGTAGACTGAGCGGCTCTAACGTCGAATCGGTCAGGAGGCGAGACTCGACTCGCACGACGGTCCCGGCTGAGAGGCGAAGATGCCGGTGCAGCAAATCTGCCGTTGCGACCGGGTCGATCTTGAGCTTGAGCGGATGGGTCAGGTTCGCCTGGAGAGGAAGCTCCAAGGCCGCCATGATGGCATAGGACAGCTTGTCATCGGCCGGCCCATCAATGAGCACAGAGCAGGAGGCCTCTGCGAGGAGATCGAAGAGCCACTCCGCCATGTCCTCATCCAGTGCCGCCAGCACAGTGAGGAGATCGTACTCACGTCCCTGCTCCAAGAAGGCCTGCAGTGTATCGATCGCCGCATCGGTATCGCCATGGTCATGACGCCGGGCATTGATCAAGTGCACGAGATCTCGGGTGAGGGGGTCGGGACGAGACCAACTCAACATATCAACAGACTCCTCCAGCACAGTCGTGCATCACTGGCCCCATGTTGCCAAACTTTCCCTGTGGTAGCAAGCGCTCCGACAGTTTATTCCCACAGGGTTCTGCCCCTTGATGAAACGACGTTGGACTCATGCTCCAATCACCTTGACCAGCACACGTTTTCGCCGCATGCCATCGAACTCTCCGTAAAAAATCTGTTCCCATTGACCGAAGTCCAACCGGCCTTCGGTGATCGCGACGACCACTTCTCGCCCCATCAGCTGGCGCTTGATGTGCGCGTCGCCGTTATCTTCGCCGGTCTCGTTGTGCCGGTAGGTCGCGGTCTGAGGAACCAGTGTGTCCAGAAATCGGTCATAGCCCTTGAGTAGGCCCGGTTCGTCGTCGTTAATGTAGACGCTCGCCGTGATATGCATGGCGTTGACCAAGACGAGCCCCTCTTGGACCCCGCTCTTCTTGACCGCCGCCTCGACCTGTTGCGTAATGTTGAGGTAGGCCCGCCGCGTCTTCGTTTCGAACCAGAGCTCTTCGCGATAGGATTTCATGGTCGTCGGTCAGTGGACGTTCATTCTGCCGAACCGGACCGTCAAGATGCAAGCAGGACGAAACGGCAAACATTATCGATCAATCGGATAGGGCGGTATATACTAGAACCATGCCCGCCAAGAAGACGCGCACCCCCTCAAGCCCGCCGCATCTCCCACGACTTCGCCTTTCGGACCATGCCACGACCCTGTTACGCGGGCGCTATCTGGGCAAAAATACAACGGGAAGGATCGTCGAGACCCCGGCGCACATGTTCTGGCGCGTGGCCACCGACATCGCACAAGCTGAACGACTCTACCCCAGCGCCAGCCGGTTACCCCACGCCGCCCAACGATGGTACGACTGCATGGCCCGTCTCGATTTCCTTCCCAACTCTCCCACGCTGATGAACGCCGGGCGTCGACTCCAACAGCTCTCGGCCTGTTTTGTGCTCCCGGTCGAAGATTCCCTCGACTCCATTTATGACAGTCTGAAACATCAAGCCCTCATCCACCAATCGGGCGGCGGCACCGGATTTTCGTTTAGCCACCTCCGTCCTCACAACGACCTGGTGTCATCGTCGAGCGGCGTGGCCTCCGGCCCCATTTCCTTTATGCGCCTCTTCAATCTCTCGACGGATATCATCAAGCAAGGCGGGACCAGACG
>VFKF01000395.1 GCA_009885705.1 Nitrospira sp.
CAGGCCGCCGCGACGACAATGAGCTCGGGAAGCAGGGCCAAGAGGTTGGTACCGTACAGGCTCATCGCGAGATTCCTTCAGTCGCCAGCGGCTGCCCACCGTCTGCCAACAGCGGCGAGGCTTCTCCGGCTGAGAGTTGGGTCGTCGGTGCAACCTTCGTCCGGGACATGGAGGCGATCATACCGTTCACGCTTTGGTGCATCCGGCTCACGAGCGGATTCGGAAAGAGTCCGATCCAAAAGACCAACAGAGCCAGCGGCACCAGCGTGGCGAGCTCTCGCCGGTTGAGGTCCTTCAGCTTCGGGAGTTGGTGTGGGAGCGGGACGCCAAAAACGACTCGCTGAATCATCCAGAGGATGTAGGCGGCGGCGAGGATGATGCCCAACGAGGCAAAGGCGGTGGCAACTTTGCTCCAGAGGAATGTGCCGACGAGCACGAGGAACTCTCCGACAAAACTATTGGTGCCGGGGAGGCCGAGCGACGATAAGGCGAAAATGACCAACAGGGTGGCATATTGCGGCATCGGAGACGCCAGGCCGACATTGTCGGCGATCAATCGGCTGTGGGTGCGCTCATAGATCATGCCGACGCAGAGGAACAGCGCGCCGGTCGTAATGCCATGGTTCACCATTTGGAGCACGGCTCCTTCGATGCCTTGTTGGTTTAAGACAAAGATCCCGAGGGTCACGAACCCCATGTGGCTCACACTCGAATAGGCGATCAGCTTCTTGAGATCCACCTGGGCCAGCGCCATATAGGCGCCATAGATGATCGCGACGATGGAGAGGGCGACCATCATAGGCGTAAAGGAGCGGCTGGCGTCCGGCAGCATCGGCAAACTGAATCGCAGAAATCCATAGGTGCCCATTTTCAGCAGAATGCTGGCGAGGATGACGCTGCCGGCGGTCGGGGCTTCGACGTGGGCATCCGGGAGCCAGGTGTGAAAGGGGAACATGGGGACTTTGACGGCGAAGGCGGCGAAGAAGGCCAGGAAGAGCCACATTTGCAGCGACGCCGGGTAGGTCCCTTGGCTCAACGCGAGAATGTCGAACGTATGTCCGCCGTAAAAGTAGAGGGCGAAGATGGCGACCAATAACAGCACGCTCCCAGCGAGGGTATAGAGAAAGAACTTGATGGCCGCATAGAGCCGATTCGGTCCTCCCCAGACACCGATGAGGAGGTACATCGGAATCAACATGGCTTCCCAGAAGATATAGAACAAGACGAAGTCCAAGGCGACGAACACCCCGAGCATGGCTGTCTCCATGATCAGCAGCATGGCCATGAAGCCCTGCACTCGTGTCGTGATCGCCGTCCAGGATGCCAGGACGCAGAGGGGCATAATCGCAACGGTCATCAAGACCAGTGGGAGGCTGATTCCATCGAGGCCCAGGCTGTAGTAAATGGGGGGCGCGGTTATCCAGGCGACATGTTCGGTGAACTGCATCTGGCTCGCTTGGGGATCGAAGAGCCACCAGAGTGGGAGCGCGATACAGAGGTCTGCCAGGGTCGCGGCCAGCGCAATCCAGCGAGCGGTCGATTCCGTCACGACATACATCGCGGCGGCTCCCACAAGGGGGAGGACGAGGAGCAGTGAGAGCCAGGGAAATCCGCCGCTATGCATAGAACCTCAGAACATCAAAAAGACGGTCAGGATCACCACGACCCCGAGCGCCATACCGAGCGCGTAATGTTGCGTCTGTCCGCTTTGCGTGAGCCTCAAGATCCAGCCGCTCCAGGCGATCGCACGGGCCACACCGTTCACCGCGCCATCGATCACGGCGACGTCGACATGCTTCCACAGTTCGGTGGCGGCGGAAAAGGTGGGGCGGACGATCGTTCGATCGTAGGCCTCATCGACATACCATTTGTTCAGCGACCCGCGATAGAGCGATTGCCACCGTCTGGCAAATTGATCGGGGAGTGCCGGGTTGAGGACGTAGACATAATAGGCGGCGGCGATCCCGAGTAAGCCCATACTCGTGGCCAGTACCATGATGGCGATGGCGGCTCCCCCCTCGTGTGCCGCGCCGCCGGTACCGGTCTCAAACATCGGTCCAAGAAATTCAGGAATGCCGAGATACCCTGTGACGACGCTCAATATGGCGAGGACGATGAGCGGCATGGTCATGGTTTGCGAGGGTTCATGGATATGGCCTGCATGGTGAGGGTCGACATGCGAAGGGCCCCAAAATGTGACGAAGACCAGCCGGAAGCTGTAGAACGCCGTCATCAGGGCTGTCATGAGGCCGAGCACGGTCAGAAATTGACCGAGCGAGCCGCTCGACCAAGCCGAGACGAGCAGGGCGTCCTTGCTAAAGAAGCCCGATGTCAGGGGGAATCCAGCCAGCGCGAGTGAGCCCACCACGAAGGTCCAATAGGTGATCGGCAGCTTGTCTTTCAGCCCGCCCATGCGCCGCATGTCCTGCTCGTGATGCAGCGCGATAATGACCGACCCGCACCCGAGAAAGAGGAGGGCTTTGAAGGCCCCGTGGGTCAGGAGATGGTACATGCCGGAGGCATAGGCGCCGAGACCGCAGGCCATGATCATGTAGCCGAGTTGACTGACCGTCGAATAGGCCACGACCCGTTTGATGTCGGTCTGGGTCAAGGCGATCGTGGCGCCGACCACCATGGTCAATCCGCCGGTGAGCGCCACGACCACCATGGCGGTGGGAGACAAGTTATAGAGCGGAGCCAAGCGCGCCACCATGAAGACACCGGCCGTGACCATCGTCGCGGCATGAATGAGGGCCGAGATGGGGGTGGGGCCTTCCATCGCATCCGGCAGCCAGACGTGGAGCGGCACTTGGGCGGATTTGCCGATTGCACCGGTGAAGAGGAGGAGACAGATGACTGTCAAGACGGAGACGTCCCAGGTTCCACCAAAGGGCCCGAGGACATTCATGACCTCCCCAACCGACTCGTGGGCGCGGGCAAATATTTCCGAATAGTCGAGCGATCCGAAGCTGTACCAGACCAACAGCAGGCCGAGCATGAAGCCAAAATCGCCGACGCGATTGACGATGAAGGCTTTGGTGGCGGCGGCGCAGGCAGCCGGACGATCGTACCAATGGCCGATGAGCAGATAGGAACAGAGCCCGACCGCTTCCCAGAAGATGAAGAGTTGCAGGAGGTTGTCCGCCATGACCAACATCAACATCGAGAAGGTAAAGAGGGCAATGTAGCTGAAGAATCTGGCATAGCCGGGATCTCGAGCCATATACCCGATGGTATAGATGTGGACGAGTGAACTCACGGTGGTGACGAGGAGCAACATGACGGCGGTCAGCCGGTCGATGGAGAAGCCGATATGAATATCGAGCGCGCCCGAGGTCAGCCAGGTGTAGAGGGGGAAGCTTGTCTGATGCCCGCCTGCCACATCGAAGAAGACCAAGAGCGAGAGCAGCCACGACACGACGACAGCAGGGACGGCGACGAGATGGGCTTGGTCCTTGATCCAAGGTCCGAAGAGCCCGAGGATCAGGAACGACGCCAATGGGAGGAGCGGAATGAGTTCGTACGTCATAAAGAGCTAATAGCCGATAGCTGATGGCTGATAGTACACAGCTGCTGACGGAGAGGAAGGGAGCGATCGCGTGGCGTCGACTCGCTCCGAAGCGTTCGAGCTCGTTCTCCTGCTATTCGCCATACGCGATATGCCATCAGCTCTGTGATCCGCTTTACCATTTCAGTAACTGAAATTCGTCGATGTTGATCGTGGACTTGGCTCGATAGAGGGCGATGATAATCGCCAACCCGACTGCCACTTCTGCCGCCGCGACTGTCAGGGCGAAGAACACGAAGACCTGCCCTCCCACATCGTGGAAGTACTGCGAGAAGGCCACGAAGTTAATGTTCGTCGCATTTAACATCAATTCGACCGACAGCAAGATAATGATGATGTTCCGGCGAAGGAGCACACCGATGACTCCGGTCAGAAATACGATACCGCTCAGCACGAGATAGTAGGACAACGGGATCGTCATGCCAGCCTCGTGATGAGTAATGAGTGATGGGTGATGGGCGTACTATTTAATGTGTCGAGTCGTTCTCGCATCACTGGTCACCCTTCACTGTTTACGGCTTCTGGGTCTTTTTTCGCCAGAATGATGGCGCCGATCATCGCGACGAGCAAAATCAAGGACGCCACCTCGAAGGGAAAGAGATAGGTGGAATAGAGCACGTCGCCAATCGCTTCGGTGTTACTGGCTTCCCCGACTGTCGTTTCCCTGCCGGTCGCCACGGTCGGAGCCGTCCAGCCTTTCATGGCCGTGAGGATGACGGCTTCGATGAAGAGCGTCAGCCCTACTGCGGCGGCC
>VFKF01000083.1 GCA_009885705.1 Nitrospira sp.
CCGCGGGTGAACTGCTGCGCAACATCACCCGCGATCAATCCTGAAAATCCCGGAGGCACGATGGCGCCGGCTACTTGCTTGGGATAGGTCAGACCGTAGGTTTGATCGACCGTACGATCGACTTCCAAGACTTCGACATCAAATAAGACTTCAGAGTCCAGGCGATCGTTGGCCAAGATAATCTTTTCTGCCATCTCCAGTTTTTCTGGTTGGTCCCGAATGACAATCGTATTCAATTGTTCATTGGCATGCATCCGTTTGGAGTCGAGCATACTCTTCAACAACACCAACATGTCCTTCGCTTTGGCGTTGGACAAATAAAACGTCCGAATCATCAGATCTTGATACTGCTCCTGCTTTTGTCTGGTATTGGGGCTGACAATCATCACGCCAGTGGATATGGTATGGGCGAACAGGCTATTGCTGTTAAGAATGAGATTGAACGCATCATCAAACGGCGTGTCCTGAATACTAATGGTCACAGGGTCATTTCGGACATCCTTATCGAAAATCAGATTGATTCCTCCGGCCTTTCCAACCCCTTCCAAGACCTCTTTGAGCCCAGCATTGCGAAACCGAAGTGTGACCGGCTGTTTCCGCCGATCGTCACGGTTCAGTGCCTGCTGCTCTTCTGTGAGCCTGGAAATACTTTCGAGAGGCTCCTTGAACGAAGGATCCAGCTCAGCTGCCTTGGCGTAGGCTTCCATGGCCTCGTCGGTCCGACCGAGTTGGGCAAGTCGATCTGCTTCTCGATTCTGGCCACGTGCATCTTTCAAGCGAAGCGCTTCAAGCAATCCTGATTGATGCTCCTGGCTGGACGGCTCAATGGTAAGCGCACGTTTGAACTGCTCCGAGGCAAGGTCAGGCTGATGTTCTTTGAGATAGGCTCGACCTCGCTCCTCATAGAAAGCCGCGGCTCGTTCTCGAGCCATGATGTATTTGCTCTGCAAGGTGGGATTGAAGGGATCGTCTTTCAGCGCTTGTTTATAGGCGAGACTCGCTTCCTCCCATTTTCCTGCTGCGAGTTGTTGGTCGCCTCGCTTGATATCAGGAGAGCTGAAGTAGGCGCAGCTAGAAAGAACCACCATTGTTCCAATGGCACAGCACATCCCCACTGCCGTATTTTTCACTATCGTATTGCCCTCGCTATTCATTGGTTGCCCAATACAGCCAACGCGAAAAATTGATGCAGGTGAAACTACGTGGAGACTTGATACCACAGGCCATCTATAGCAGCCTCTATAGAGTGGAGCAATGAGAATCAGAAACTCTGCTGACAGTGAAATATGGAAGGCCGTGCCTGGCACGTATTAGAGTGAAGAGTTCTCGGCGAGGCCAAGGCAACTTCCCCAACTATGAAGAAGCAGGGCTCCGGTGAAAGGCCCTGCTTCCTGGGTCAGCAGGCAGCCGACCGCCCTCTATTACGTTATAAGCGCCAGTACTTCAACGAGGACGAGAGCTTCGCTCTATCAAGGAGGCTCTTCACATCAATAACCACCCCTTCACGCTGATCCCGAAGAGGCTTGAGCAATGCTTGCAAGTTCATTTCGGCATACGCACGATGAGCCACGGCAACAATCAATCCATCGACGTCTTTCAAATCATCCCACTGCTGGAGATGAATACCGTATTCTGCGACCGCTTCCTCTGGTTCGGCGATCGGATCATGGACAAGTACTTGCACTCCATACTCGCGCAACTCCTGAATGATATCGGGGACCTTGCTATTGCGCAGATCCGGCACATTCTCCTTAAATGTAAGTCCTAACACTGCCACCTTGAGATCATTGACCGGCCGAGGAAGCTGACTGAGCAACTTCATCGTTTGTTCCGCGATAAATTTTCCCATCCCGTTGTTGATACGCCGACCGGCTAGGATAACTTGAGGATGATAACCGACTGATTCAGCCTTGGATGTCAGATAATACGGGTCTACACCAATACAATGGCCGCCAACGAGGCCTGGAGTAAATTTCAAAAAGTTCCACTTCGTTCCTGCCGCATCCAGTACAGACTTGGTATCAATTCCAAGACGGTGAAAGATGAGTGCCAACTCATTCATCAGCGCGATATTCAAATCACGCTGGGTATTTTCAATCACCTTCGCCGCTTCCGCAACTTTAATGCTGGAAGCCCGATGGATTCCCGCCTTGACTACAAGTTCGTACGTATTTGCGACAATCTCAAGCGATGCGTCATCTTGGGCCGACACAACCTTAATAATTCTCTCCAGCGTATGTTCCTTATCTCCCGGATTGATTCGTTCTGGAGAATACCCAATCTTAAAATCAACACCTGCTTTCATCCCGGAAACTTTCTCTAAACTGGGAAGGCACACTTCCTCGGTGGCGCCGGGATAAACCGTCGATTCGTAGACCACAATCGAACCAGGTGAGAGATTGGCACCTATGAGCTCGGATGATTTGCGAAGAGCCGTCAAATCTGGCTGAAGCGCTTCATTAATCGGCGTCGGGACGGCCACAATGATGAAATCTGCGGCCTTGAGATCGCTAGGCTGGAATGTATAGTGAACGTCCGTCGCTTTCAGATCAGCAGCAGACACCTCACCTGTACGGTCAAGGCCCTTCTGTAATTCTGCAATCTTTGCCTTGTTGATATCAAAGCCGATCACATGCTGCCGTTTCCCGAATGCGACCGCAATAGGAAGGCCTACATACCCAAGGCCTACAACTGCAATTTTCCTCGCCGTCTCTTTCTGTTGAGCCATGAATTCTCTCCGTAGTTTTTTCATGAGAATGGCAGAACCTCGAGCTTCAGTCAACGAAATCGAGTGAATCTATGCGAGAAGCCGTTCATGTTGTCAGAACATGTTTAATCGATTTTTTCATTTTCACTCCCGCCGATAATCGTAACAGCTCCTCAAGAAACCCAGGATAGCATTGCGCTAACATCTCC
>VFKF01000483.1 GCA_009885705.1 Nitrospira sp.
CTCAATGGATGATCCCGCCGACGACCCAATGCCGATCATCCGGCACATCAATAATCAACCGCGTCAAATTCATTTGCGCCAATTGTGCGCTGATTTCATCTTCGGTGAACGCCGCCAGTAATGAGTTGTAGAAATCTCTCCTGAGAATGTCAGGAGCCCCTGAGGCATACCGGTCGACGATCGCCTGCGCTTCTTCCGGCGATTCCGGTCGCAAGAGGTCCATCACGAGCACAGGCGAACCAGGCTTCACCGCCACACGTAATTTATGCCAGAACTGCAGCGGGTTCGGCACATGGTGTAACAGGCTATTGGACATAGCGGCATCGGCCATATTGGCCCCGGCAAGGTCCTGGAAGCGCTCACAGCGGAAGGTGATACGATCGGACAGCCCCGCGTGCCGCACCCTGTCCTCGGCCAACCGGATCATCGGGGAGGACGCGTCGACCGCCGTGATCCGACAGCCTGGTACTGCGCGAGCCAAACGAATGGGAATATCGCCAGGGCCACAACCCAGATCGAGCACATGGCCCTCGGAGAAATCCGGAAAGTATTCACGGAATCGATCGACGAAGCCCTGGTTCTCCTGCGAAAAGTCCGCCGACGCATAGGCCTGGACCTGATCGTTGTCCTCCATCAGTTCCGGTTCAAGTATTCGATTCATCGCCCCCCCTGTCGCAAAAGCTTATGGCTATTTACACATCTTCACAATCGCTCAGCGATAGCCCCTACTCCCTTGCTTGACCATGCTCCAACCGCTTGTTATAAAGATCCGCGCAGTATCTTCCTGTCACGTTCGTGCCAACACCGAAAGGGGAATCTCATGAATAAATCTGAACTCATTGAAGCCATCGCCAAACATGCCGACCTGTCAAAGGCCTCAGCAGGCCGAGCGCTGGAAGGAGCCCTGTCTGCGATCAAAGGCAGCCTCAAGAAAAAGCAAAGCGTGTCCCTGGTCGGATTTGGCACCTTCAAAGTCAGCAACCGCGCCGCTCGCACCGGACGTAATCCTCGCACCGGCAAAGCGTTGAAGATTAAAGCAGCCAAAGTTCCGAAGTTCAAACCGGGCAAAGCGCTGAAAGATTTTGTCAACTAGCATTCACCATTTTTCTCTCTAAACCATAGGCTGAGGTCTGGGTCCATCGATCCAAACCTTAGCCTATGCCTTCGTCACCGTCACGGCATCGCCCGATCTCACCAGCCCCTCATGCAGCACCTTGGCATAGACCCGGCTCCAGCCTGGATGCTTTTTCTGAGAGATGCGCTGATAGTCCCCGTCCTGAAACCATGGCGCATTGTGGCTGCAAGGAACCGTGTAACTCATCACTTCCAACTGAACGGCCGGGCCAATGGACAATCGCACACCTGGCTGCATGATCTCCCATTCCACTCCCGCAAGCGTCAGGTTTTCTCCCGACGACCCAGCGTGAATCGGGTGACCTTCACGCTGAAGCTGTTCAAGCAATTCGAGCGAATAGAGACAGACGGCCCGATCAGGCCCACCATGCACGTTGAGATTTCGTTGCCGGTCGCCGTCAATCCCCCGTTCCGTCAGCTTCGCTTCACGAATCGGCTTCTTCGGCACACCGCCGTCAGAGACGTTGATCTGATGCACATGAGGATAGGACGGTCGTCCTGGTGCGGTCATCGGCTGGCTCCTTCGCAGGATTCCCCCATCAAGAGTTCCAACGCGACCCAACCCTCTTGCTCGCGCCGTTGGGAAAACATGGCGCCGGCTTTGGAAAACGCCTCAAGGATCTCCTGCTCTTGATCGAGCAGAATGCCGGACAGCAAGAGCCGCGCACCATGAGTTGCGTATTCCGCCAGTTCATCGCACAGCAACAAAAGCGTCTGACGGTCGAGATTCGCCAGCACGAGATGGGGACGAGATGATCCGGCGACATCGCTCAACGTCCCACAGACCAACTGCAGTTCATGCCCAAACCCGTTCTCTTGTGCATAGTCTCGCGCACAGTCCACCGCGACCGGATCGCATTCCACTTCGAGCGCGGAAGCAGCCCCGAGGCGCAGTGCGACCATCGCCAGAATCCCGCTACCTGACCCCACATCCAGCACGGACTCGCCACCGTGCACGAGTTCTTCCAGCCATTCGAGTAACATCCGCGTCGTCGCATGGTGTCCGGTCCCGAAGGCCTGTTTGGGATCGAGCACAATCTCAATATCATGTGGCTGCAGCACCGCCTGCTCCCAACTCGGCCGGATGACGATCCGTCGACCGATCCTGATCGGCCGGACCGACTGAGCCCACTGCCGGTTCCAATCCTGATCCGGCATCGATTGCACCAGCACCTCGGCATCGGCCCCGCCAAACTGTTGCAAGACCGCCCGAAGCGCCGCCACATGATCGGCACTCCACCGGTCGCTCGGCCAGTAGAGATGCATCGTAGGACCATCCTGCCAG
>VFKF01000542.1 GCA_009885705.1 Nitrospira sp.
ATTGATCCTTCCGCTTCAACCCTCGAAGCACTCGCAGCTGCTCTGAAAATTCCTCCGGCTTGGCTCTTTAGCCATCCGACTTCATTTCGCACCTTATTCGAGGATCCGGAAGAGCACGAAAATCCCATCCCCACAGGCCCGGATCCTGTCACAGAACGAATCCTCGCGGGATCGCGCATGGATCGTTCACTCTACGTCCTGCTGACGGCGATTATGCAAAGCGGCGAACCCAAATTGCTTCGTGCTGCAGAAGTGAATTTACGAAGCCTCGTCAAGCAAGCTAAACAAGCGACGATCCCATGGCAGAACAGACCGTCTGGCCACTTCGAACCGCCGAGCGATTAGCAGGATGCTGAAAAAATCCGCCAGCTTCGTTCTCGGCTCATCGAAATCCTCAACGTACCCCTGAGGGTACGCCTCCGGTTTCGACTCGACTGCGGCCTTGCTGGACGGCCTTTTTGAGTGCCCCGCAAATGGACGGCGATCCTCAATTCACAACACTTGCAGGATAAAACATTTCAAATAACGCGTCTCCGGCATGGTCGCGAAAATGGGGTGGTCGCTCGCCTGCCCGCGCTGTTCAAGCAGGCGAACCTGCCGCTTTGCATCCCGCGCAGCCAGACGAATGCCCGTCCACAACTCTTGTTCAGTAACATGGTGTGAACAGGAACTCGTGACCAGAAATCCTTCTGGCTTTGTGAGCCGTATCCCGAGCAGATTGACGTCTTTGTATCCGGCCAGCGCACGAGGCACGGCCTGTTTACTGCGGGCGAAGGCCGGCGGATCGAGCAAAACAAGATCGTAGCGGCGCCCGGCCCGTTCCAACTTTCGCATCTCGTCGAAGGCATCGGCCGGTCTATAGACACAACGCGTATCCACTTTGTTCAAGACTGCATGGTTGCGCGCGAGGACCAGAGCCTCTTCACTCACATCCAGCCCTTCGACCGACTTCGCTCCGGCCAACGCCGCATGGATACCAAACGCTCCCGTGTGGGCAAAGACTTCCAGCACTTCTGCGCCGGCTGCGAGCCGCGCCGCCACCAGTCGATTTTCCCGCTGATCGCAAAACCAACCGGTTTTCTGCCCTCGTTCGATGTCGACAAGAAATTGCGCAGGCCCCTCATGGATATCGACGATCGTCGCACCACCGCCACGGAGAAAGCCTTTCTCCACCGTCAGCCCTTCCAAGGTGCGGCTCTTGGCATCGTTGCGCAAATAGACCCTGGCGGCTCCGGATTCCTGACAGAGGAGATCGGCCAGCAACTCTTTCCGCCGATCCATACCGGACGACAGAGTCTGCATGACCAAAACATCGTCGTACCGATCCACGATCAAGCCAGGCAATCGATCCGCCTCTCCATAGATGAGGCGATAGGCATTGGTGCCGGTGACAACCTTCTTGCGCAATCTGACCGCCTGCGCAAGCCGCGCCTTCCAAAACTGTTCGGTGATGGGTTCGTCGTCGAAGGTCAGGATCCGTACGCGGATCTTGGACTCAGGATTGTAGAGGCCTCTGGCGTAGAATCGTCCATTCGGCGAGAGAACATCGACCACATCGCCTGAGACCAGCTCACCGCTAACCCCCTCGACATAACCGGCATAGATCCAAAGATGCCCAGGCTCCTCGACCGCACGTGTGCGAGAGAGCCGAACCTGCCCGCGTGGATTATCATCATGTGTAGTCATACCGTACTTATCCAATGGGCAGGAACCGAACGTCAAGCCCCTCCATAGGCATCTGATTGCTTGACGAGTGACCGGCGCTGTGGTTTGCTGCAAGCGTGCACCAGACACCGTCTGATTTCAGGCCATGAACCGGGAAACCAGACCATGAATCACATACCGACCATCGGATCCGCCGTCATCGATCGGCTCCATCAGCTGGGTGTCCGCCACATCTTCGGCATCCCCGGCGACTACGTGTTGAGCCTCTACAAACTGCTCGAAACATCGCCGATCCGTCACATCGGCACAACCCGCGAGGATAGTGCGGGGTTTGCCGCCGATGCCTATGCCCGCATCAACGGCATCGGGGCCGTCTGCGTCACCTATTGCGTCGGGGGGCTGAATTGCGTGAACGCGATCGCCTGCGCCTATGCAGAACGGTCGCCGGTCGTGTTGCTCACCGGATCGCCTGGACTTTCAGAGCGGGTTCGCACCCCCTACATGCACCACATGGTGCGGGATTTCTCGACGCAACGGGAGGTGTTCGAGAAGATCACGGTGGCTGCCGTCTCCCTGGACGATCCGGCAACCGCCGAACGAGAGATGGACCGGGCCTTCGCGGCCCTGCTGCGCTATCGCCGCCCCATCTATATCGAAATCCCTCGCGACCTCGTCCATGCACGGCTACCGGCTCCGCTACGTCCCCTTTGCCTCGACGATGAGCTGAGCGATACGGCGACACTGAACGAAGCCATCGCCGAAGTCCGAGCCATGCTCGCCTCAGCCAAGCGGCCCGCCATCTTGGCCGGCGCAGAGATTGGACGATTCGGTCTCCAAGACGACCTGACTCGCCTGGTCGAACGGCTCAATGTCCCCATCGCTTCAACCCTACTGGGTAAATCCGTCATTCGCGAAGACCATCCACTCTACGTCGGCGTATATGGCGGCCTCATCGCGCGGGACGAAGTCCAGCGATACATTAATGAGTCCGACTGCCTCCTGATTCTTGGATCGATCTTATCCGATGTCGAAGACCTCAATGCCGATTCTCCCTTGCTGACAGAGGGCCGTACCATCCATGCAACGGCCGATCGAGTGGCGATCAAGCACCATCGCTATGATGCCATTCGGTTTCAAGACTTCGTGCGGGCCCTGGTGACCAATCCCCTCCCATCGTTTCCGTCACGCCCGCTGCCTGCACCGCCAGCCGTGCCACAAGGCACCATTGCGCCGGATGCTCCCGTGACATTAAATGGACTGTTCCGCTACCTGGACAGTGCGCTGGATGAAAAGACGCTCGTGATCGCCGACGTCGGGGAATCGCTCTTTGCCGCGGCCGATCTCCATGTCCACCGGCGATTCGAATTTCTCTCTCCTGCCTATTACACCTCGATGGGTTTCGCTGTTCCGGCAGCCGTGGGGGCCTCATTTGCCGACCCCACCCTTCGACCGATCGTGCTGGTGGGCGACGGCGCCTTTCAGATGACGGGAACGGAACTGTCCACCGCCGTGCGCTACGGTCAGACGCCGATCGTCATCGTCCTGAACAATCGCGGGTACTCCACCGAGCGGGAAATTCTCGAAGGCCCCTTCAACGACGTCCAGGAGTGGCGCTATGAACGACTCTGCGACATGATCGGGGGCGGAGTCGGAACGAGGGTCGCGACCCAAGGGGAATTCGAACGGGGCCTCACAGCAGCCTTAGCCGATTCCAGCCAATTACACCTCCTGAACGTCCTACTCGATCCGGCTGATCGGTCGGCCGGCATGGTCCGACTTGCTCACCGCTTGGCCAAACGACTCTCCACCGACCGCCCCTAGGAAGCAGCTACTCAGGTAGGTAGGCTGAAGGCTTTTAGCTGTTGAGCCTCAGCTCAATGAGAACTCTTCTCTGCTTGAACCTAAGGTCGTTGAAACCACCTTCAGCCTTCGGCCTAAACACCTGGTAGTTACCAATCAAATCAACCAGGGCAACCATCTTTAAAGTGAAGGGTTCTCCCATCATCTCCTTCACTTCCTCTCCTCCTTCGCATCCATAACATCCAAGAGTTAGAACAATCTCAAGTGGCACGCCATCTGCACTCTTCATTGAGGAACGCCGGTCTGACGCCGCCGCAATGCATGAGCCGCACGTCTTCGATTCCCGCTCCTGATCCCTCGCACGCCTCGACCAGGCCGACAGGCGACACACCCATCGGAGGTCCCAATGTCAGATTTCTACCAAAATGGGGTCGTCACGGTGTTGCACCGACTCGGGCAACCGAACATCGTTCGACTGGAGCAGGAGTTGATGCGTTATGGCCACGTCAACCCCATCGCCCTGGTCCTCCCCTCTCTCTATGCTGAATTGGGCCGTCCTGCACTGAAAGCTATTGTGGAGACCCTCAAGACCGTGTCGTACCTCAACGAAATCGTCATCTCGCTGGACCGTGCCTCGGCCTTGGAGTTTCGCCTGGCCAAACAATTCTTTTCGGTGCTCCCCCAGCGAGTGCGGATCATCTGGAATGACGGCGAGCGCATCCAGGCCATTCTCAAGCTGTTGGTCGATCACAACCTCGATATCGGCCTGCAAGGCAAGGGACGAGGCTGTTGGACCGCGTTCGGTTACGTGCTGGCGAGAAACCAAAGCCAGGTCATCGCGCTGCACGACTGCGACATCACGAGCTACAATCGGGAATATCTCGCTCGCCTTTGTTATCCCATCGCGAACCCGAATCTTGGTTATGAATTCTGCAAAGGCTATTACGGCCGCGTCACCGACCGGCTGCATGGGCGCGTGACCAGGCTCTTCTTCACCCCCATGATCCGGAGCCTGCAACAACTTGTCGGACCGCATGCGCTGCTGACGTTTCTCGATAGCTTTCGTTACCCGCTGGCCGGCGAGTTCGCCATGGTGCGGGACCTGGCCTGGACGAACAGAATTCCCGGAGACTGGGGGCTCGAAATCGGTGTCCTCTCGGAGGTCTACCGAAACTGTGCGTTGCGCCGAATTTGCCAGGCAGATATTGCGGATGCCTATGACCATAAACATCAGGAACTCTCCAACCATGACCCCGAAGCCGGCCTTCTGAAGATGTGCGTCGATATCACGAAATCACTCTTTCGAAACCTGGCGAGCGAAGGGGTCGTCCTCTCCGACGGAGTGCTCAAGACTCTGCGGGCGACCTATTTGCAAGCTGCGCAGGAAGCAATCAGCCGCTACGAAAACGACGCAGCCATCAACAGCCTCACCTTCGACCGCCATCAAGAACGGACGGCCGTCGAGGTATTTTTGAAAGGCATGAAGCTGGCGACGGAGGGCTTCCTCGACGATCCCCTTGGTGTCCCCATGATTTCCAACTGGAGCCGCGTGACCCATGCTGTACCCGACATCTTCGATCGCCTGGTCGACGCCGTCGAAACGGACCATGCCTGGGACCCCACATCTGAACCGGCAGTCCTGCCGTCATGAACAACGGCCTCACACCGCTCACCGCTCCGACTGAAGCCCGTATCGACGAGATCGGCTCAACGGACATTCTCGTCGGAATCCCCAGCTACAACAACGCCGATACGGTGGGACATGTGGTGCGGGCCGTGAGTGTGGGCCTTGCCAAACACTTTCCTGGCTGCCGGGCAGTGCTGGTTAACTCCGACGGCGGTTCTTCCGATGGAACGCCGGCCATCGTCGCCCGCACCGTCGTCGATTTCCAGCATCTGTTTATCGGCGATCAGCAGAGCATCTTGCATCGGATCGTCACGCCCTATCACGGCATTCCCGGAAAAGGCAGCGCCTTTCGAACGATCTTCGAGATCGCCAGGCGGCTGAAGGCCAAGGCCTGTGCCGTCGTCGATGCGGACCTCCGCAGCATCTCGCCGGAATGGATTGAACTCTTACTTCGGCCGATCATGGACGAGAACTACGACTATGTCGCCCCCTACTACCTGCGCCACAAATACGACGGCACGATCACCAACAGCCTCGCCTACCCGCTGACCAGGGCCCTCTACGGACATCGCATTCGGCAACCCATCGGGGGAGAATTTGGCTTTTCCGGCGCCCTCGCGTCTCACTATCTCGAACAGCATGTCTGGGAGTCGGAGGTGGCGCGCTTCGGCATCGATATTTGGATGACGACGGAAGCCCTCGTGAGTGGTGCGCGAGTCTGTCAAAGTTTTCTCGGAGCCAAAATCCATAATCCCAAGGATCCCGCTGCCGACCTGTCTGACATGTTGATGCAAGTAGTAGGAGCGCTCTTTGCGGCCATGGAACGGCATGAGCAGAGCTGGACCAGCCTGGAGGGATCTCGTCCGGTTCCGATTTTTGGGTTTCCCTACGAGGTCGGCGTCGAGCCGGTCCATGTCAATCTGGAGCGGATGGTGTCGCACTATCGACAGGGTTTGACCGATCTTGAACCCATCTGGCGGCAGATCCTGGCCCAGGACACATTCGAGCAGTTACACCGGCTCCAGGAGGCGTCCAACTCGGACAGCCTTATCTCCGACGAGTTGTGGGTCCGGGTCGTCTACGATGCGGCCGCCGCGTACCACAAACGCCTCTTGCCACGCGACCATCTGCTGAAATCTCTGACCCCGCTGTACCTAGGCCGAACCGCCTCGTTCGTCCATGCGACCCAAGGCCTGACCTCTCGCGAGGCTGAAGTGAAAATTGAGGCCTTGTGCGGCACATTTGAACGGTTGAAACCCTATCTGATTCAACAGTGGCAACCGGCGACTGTGAGCCCCGCTGCGCCGGCCCTGTTACAGCACACCACCACCGATGCAGGAGGCGATCATGAACCACTTCATTGAGCAGGCGCTGCTCGGCCCCTTAGAACTGCTCGGTCGCCATTTGTTGGCCATACTTCCCAATGTATTCGCCATGGGGATCATTCTGCTCGCCGGTCTGGTCATCGCCTGGGGGGCCGGCTCCTTCGTCGAACGGTTGCTTCGCATCGTGGGCTTCGACCATCTCTGCGATCGGCTGGAGGTGAATGCGGCGCTCCTGCGCGGAGGAATCAAGACCGATCCCTCACGGCTCATCGGCCGGACCCTCTACGGGACCATGATCGTCTTGTCCTCGATCGCGGCGTTGGGAGCCTTGAACTTGGCACCCATCAACCAATTTGCCCAATCGCTACTGGCCTATGTGCCTCATCTGATCACGGCAGCGATCATTCTCCTGGCCGGATATTTCCTTTCGAACTTTGCGTCTCAAGCGGTTCTGATTGCCGCCGTCAATGCCGGCCTGCCCCCAGCGCGACTCATCGCTGCCTGTTCACGGTGGGGACTCCAAATCCTCGCGGGCGCCATGGCGCTGGTCCAACTCGGCATTGCCGAACAGATCGTGGTCGTGGGGTTCGGGATTACCTGGGGAGGCATCGTGCTGGCCGGAGCGATTGCCTTCGGGCTGGGCTCAGCCGATCTTGCAAAAGATTTCTTGGAGCGACGGCTAGCGGCTCGATCCAAATCTAACACGACCGATGACCTCCATCACTGGTAGCTAAACAAGATCATGTCGAAATTGATCGTCTATACAGACTTGGATGGCTCACTGCTGGACAGCACAACCTATTCCTACAAGGCGGCCAGTCCAGCCCTCTCCGCGCTCCGCGAGCATGGCATCCCGCTCGTGCTGGTATCGAGTAAAACACGCGCGGAAATGGAGCCGCTTCGCCAACGGCTCGGCCATCGAGACCCCTTCATTGTCGAAAATGGCGGCGCGGTGTTTGTCCCTCACGGTCTTTTCGATTTCCCCTTGGAACGGATGCGAACCAGATCTCCATACCAAGTCATCGAGTTGGGCCTACCCTATTACATGCTGCGGGATGTCTTGAAACAAATTGAAGATGCAATTGAAACGCCATTACAAGGCTTTGGCGACCTGTCGGTCGACGCCATCATGCAGGCGACGGGCCTTCCACGTGCCGATGCCATCCTCGCCAAACAGCGGGAATACGACGAGCCTTATCTTCTGCAAGGCCCGCAGACCCTCATCGAAGAAGTCTGTAGGCAAATTGTGACCAGGGGACTTCGATGGACAAAGGGGGGGCGGCTCTTTCATCTGATGGGAGAGAACGATAAGGGAGCGGCTGCGTCCGTGCTCCTTCGCTGCTACCAGCGCCAACAACGATTGAACGGAGAAACGGACCGAATTGAAACGGTCGGGATCGGGGACAGCATCAACGATGCCCCCCTGCTCGCCATGGTGGATCATCCGATTCTCGTCCAAAAACCCGATGGATCCTACGACCCTGACATCCACCTGGCCGGGATGATCCGCGCACCCGGTATCGGGCCGGCAGGGTGGAATAAAGCGGTCCTCGATATCTTGGCTCAAGTCACCTGAGAAATCGCCTGCCGCCACGCGCGAGAATACGACTCTTCAGCCTGGCTTCTTCGTGGCAAAGACCGTGGCGTCGCAGGCCAGATACTTGATCTGCTTCATGGGAATGATGAGGACTTCCTTCGCTGAATCGACCTCCAACACTTCCATATCGTCACTGATGGTATGACGAATCGCATCCTTGACCAATAGCTCCTGATTGTCGACAAACACAATTTTCACCCAATATTGCACAGTGCCGCTCCTTCGTTACGAGGTCACTCCAATTCTGCCGAACGTATCGCTACCGAGAAGATCAATGTTCCTTGGGCAGCCTTCCTCAACAAAGGTACCCCTCCGAGTCGGGAACCATACATGCGCTTGAAGTCCGCGCGGCACGGCCTGCGCTGACTAACGCGATTCCACGGGGCGATTATACTGATCGCCTTGCCGACGTGGCAACTTACACGCACCGAGGGCATCACATGAAAAACAGAATTGATCACTCACGCTGAGGATATCCACGCTGTGCGAGCGGGAGGATCGTCCAAACCATCCCGTCCAGTTCTTCATTATCCTGCTCAGGCAACCGATCGTGGCACGAGATGCACGGCCCCGGCTTTGATCGCCGCAATGACGGAGACGCCAGGCACCAGACACAAATCTTCCACCGCCCTGCGCGTGACCGTCGCAGTCAGTAGAAACCCACAGTCGATCGTGACCTGCACCATCACACCTTGCGGAGCGATGTCGCACACCACTCCCTTGAGGTGGTTCCGGGCACTGGTCATTCCACTCCCCGCCGGCTCCAACACCACATCTTCGGCACGGATACAGACATAGACGGCTGCACCGATGGCATCACTGCTGAGACCTTTCAGCCTCGTTCCGTTGACAGCCACCGTGGCCAACCCATTCTCATTCTCAATCACCTGGCCTTGTACGACCATCTCCACACCGACAATGCGTGCCACCTCCGCATCGGCCGGACGACTGAATACCTCATGTGGCTTCCCGACCTGATGGATCTGGCCCTCCCCCATCACCGCCATCACATCTCCCATCGTGAGAGCCTCGGCCCAATCGTGAGTCACAATGATCGAGGGCAACGCCAATTGTTTCAGCAGGCTCCTGAGTTCCCCTCTCAGCTGAAGTCTGGTCGGCGCATCCAAGGCCGACAAGGGTTCATCGAGCAAAAGCAGTTGCGGTCTCGGCGCGACCGCTCTGGCCAACGCGACCCGCTGCTGTTGGCCACCGGACAATTCTCGCGGCTTTGCTGCTTCAAGCCCCTGCAACTGAAACAACTCCACTACCTCCGCCACTCGCCTGTTCCTGTCCTGGGACGCCAATGCTCCCAATCCATAGGCAATATTCCCCGCCACGGAATAGGTGGGAAAGAGCGCATAGTCTTGCGGCATGTACCCAATCTGTCGATCTTGCGGAGAGACCCTGATTCCCGATTTCGTATCGAGCCAGGTCCGTGATAAAAATTGGATTCTCCCCTCCTCCGGCCATTCGAGTCCCGCGACAGACCGGAGGATAGTCGTCTTACCTGACCCAGACGGACCGAACAGGATCAAAACGGTGGAAGCCTCAACGTCGTAGCGGAGACGGGCCTGAATAGGCACCCGCCCGGAATAGGTCTTGATCATGTCGATGATCATTTCTGCGGCCATACTGCCCACACCTTTCGATTCATCGCATAGACCAGCAGCAACACCCCGTAGGAGACCGCGAGCAACAATAGCGCCGTCTTGGCGGCCCCAGCATAATTGAGCACTTGTACTTCATCGTAAATATCGATCGAGACCGTTCGCGTCTCACCCTCGATGTTGCCTCCCACCATCAGCACCACACCGAACTCTCCCAAGGTATGCGCAAAACTCAGGACTGCACCAGTGACAAGACCCGCCATGGACAGAGGGACGATGAGCTTGAAGAACGTGGCGACTTTGGACACCCCCAACGTCCAAGAAGCTTCGATCAACCGGCGGTCGACTTGCTCAAAGGCGGCAGCGAACGGCTGCACGGCAAAGGGCAGGCTGTAGAGAATCGACGCAAGGAGCAGACCTTCGAAGGTAAAGGGAAGCGGGTGCCCGACGAGATCGCTGTAGAGTCGACCAACCGGACTGTGCGGACCGATGGCGACCAGAATATAGAAACCCAACACCGTCGGAGGGAGCACGAGCGGCAGTGCGACCACCGATTCGACAATGAACTTCCAGCGCCATTTTGAAAAGGTGAGCCAATAGGCGATGAGCAGCCCGACGATCAGCAGCACTCCTGCCGTCAAGCTGGCCAATTTGAATGTGACCCAGATCGCTGTCCAATTCACAAGACTGCCTATCGCCCTTTCAAAATGTCCGCATCACCCAAGCCTTACCCAGGCAACGTGAACCCGTAGCGTTTCATGATCCCCTGCCCTTGAGGGCCCTTGATATAGTCGAGAAACTGCTTAGCCGCATCGGGATTCTTGGATTGTTTCAAGATCACGGCCCCCTGTTCCAGGGGCGCATGGGCCGCTGCGGGAATCTCCCAATATTGCCCGGCAGCCTTCATGACAGGAGCGAGCGCCAAGGACAAGGCGATAATGCCCGCGTCGCAGGCGCCGGATTCGATGAATTGCGCCGCTTGCGAAATATTCTCTCCGAGAATGAGCCGGTCTTTGATCTGGTCATAGACCTTGAAATGCTCCATCGCCGCTACCGCCGCCCTGCCATAGGGCGCATGTTTGGGATTGGCGATAGCAAGCTTCCTGATCGTCGGATCACGCAAGACCTCCAACCCCTTGGAGAGATCCAGGTGTGAACCCTTACCTGTCCACAAAACAATCCGCCCCACCGCATAGGGATAGAGCGATCCCGGCACAACCAGGCCTGCCTCCTCCAGTTTCTTCGGGTAGCCGATGTCAGCTGAAAAGTAGAGATCGAACGGCGCGCCATTCTGAATTTGCGCGTAGAAATTCCCCGATGATCCAAGCGTCAACTTCACATGGTTGCCGGTCGTCTGCTCGAACTCAGAGACGATTTCCTTAAAGGCGAAGCTGAGATCGGAGGCCGCGGCAATCGTCACCTCAGCGGCAAACGCGCAGGGCGGTGCCAGACAGATGGCCATGAACCAGCTCACCATGACGACAACGATTCGATCCGTGCTCGGCATCGCGCAACCCTCTAGAAAAAGATGGAGTACTGAATCCGTATCGCGTTTTCGATCAAATTCTTATTCACCGCATCGAGCGGCACATTGCCCGAGGATGTGAGCGCGACCGGCGAACTAGGCAAGGGGGCGCTACGGCCCAGCGCATAACCGCCGCTTCCAGTAAAGATGTTGGAAAACTGCAACGCAATCTGATGGTCGTAGGTGCCGCTAATGTAGTAGGTGATGGCCGCATCCACTTGTTTGATCAAATCGCCCGACGCATTCGTATCGGGATCCCACCAGGCATATCGCGCCGCCACTTGTAATTTCCGTGGCACCACAAAGTATCCTGATTGCACGTACCACCCTGTTGCATTCCCCAACAGGCTCGGCGCATACCCGCCGGTGCCTGGGCCGTTGGCTCCCGGCGTACCGAGATACGGCGCGGTCTTCTCGTGGCGGTTGACGTTCTTCCAATACCATTCTCCCTGCAGCGAGAATCCTCGATACTTAAAAACGCCGTCGAACGCATAGGTGGAATAGTCCAACAGCCCCCACCCTAACTGACGTCCATTGCCATAGGTCGCAAGCTGCCGACGCACATTGAGATTGGCCAGATCGATGCCGATAAATCCGTTGTTCGTCGCCGTATTGATGGCAGGATTGTACGCATAGCCGCCCCCGACGGCGAACTGCGGCGTCTCTGAATAAGCCATATCGCCCTCGCCATAACCCGGGCGGCCCATAATGTTCCACATCAGACGCGCGGCATACATCAATTGCGACACATCGGATCGGATATTCGCATTCAGGTTCCGTTGCGTGGCCGGACAGCCAGGAGGTGTGCCACTGGTCTGACCGCCTGCACAGCCTTCTGTCGGCTGCTCACTCTCAAAGGCCCCGAAGCGGTTGAACCCTGGCCCCAAACCATTGAACACTCCGATGTAATAGTTCACGGGATAGAGCTCTTCATCGTTCATGATCGTGAGACCGATATCCCGACGATTCAATCCATTGGCCGTAAAGGCATCCATCACGAGCGCACGTTCGGCGAACTGCATGGACGTGGAGTTATTGATCTGGGCGCGATTGAAAAAGACCTTGTACTGTCCGAGCATCATGTTGAACCAGGGCACATGACCGCTGGTCACCGCCGCATCGAGCACCTGCACCGAACCGGGACTCTGCGAGTTCTCCGATGTTTCACCGGCCAGCTGCACGAAATACTTCAAATCAGGATTGAACACATGTCCCATGAACATGAGGCGGACGCGGCGAAGATTAAACTGGCTCGCGTTGCTGTCCGAGCGATTCGCGCGATAATCGCCAAAGACGCCCAGCAGCTCGGGAAAGTTCTTGGCTTCCCCTGGATTCCGCCAGGCATCGTTGCGGAACCGCTGTGTAAAGCGCGTCTGGACAAATCCACGGATCTTTAAGAGAAACGCATTGTCGTTCATCGAGAAGTTGAAGCCGCGGTCGTACCAGCCTCTGAAGCTCGGTTGCATCAGATAGGCGCGCCGTTCCGACTCCTTGATGACGTTGTTGTATTCCTCCTGGGTGATCAACCCCTGCTTGAGAGAACGCTCTAACAGCAATCGTGTCGCAGGATCGATCGCCTCCACAAACTGAAACTGGCCGTCTTTCTCCACCATCAGGCCCGACTCGGCCGCTGATGCGATTGAACCAACACCCAGCCACCAGCAGAGCGACAGAAGCCCGATCGCAGAGAAAGACTGTTTCATGCAGGCATTCAGGTCGCGCATTATCCTTTTACCTAGGGTCTCGCCTGTCCTGGCCGCGGAACGACCAGCGGTGCGCTCTTCAAAAACTCACGAAATTCGAGCGCGCGAGCGCCTCCGTGCTCCATCACCCAATAGCGTCCCGGTTCAAAAAACAAC
>VFKF01000376.1 GCA_009885705.1 Nitrospira sp.
TACGGCAGGGCACCGGGACCGCTCGATCACGACATCATGGCCCGGGCGATCGGGGACGACCAACCGATCAAAACGCGGCCCGCCGATCGACTGGAGCCTGAACTCGAAGCCATCAAAAAAGATCTGCCGTCCTCGGCCACCACAGTCGAAGACCAGCTCTCGTTCACGCTCTTCCCCGCCATCGCGCGGGACTTCTTCGAAGCGCGCGAGAAGGGGGACCTGACCCTGGCGCCCCTCGAAAGTTTCTCGCCCAGTGGGCCGGCCTCGGCCACCGAACTCCATTTGGCCCCATCGGAATTCAACGTCACGGTCCATGGCGAAACCTACCATGTGAAGGTGTCCGGTTCCGGGAGGAAGGTGGACGGGCGCAAACCCTACTACATCCGCGTGAACGACAAACTCGAAGAGGTCTCGCTGGAACCGATTCAAGAAATCCTGGCCGGCGTGCCGGAGGCTCCGGACAGCGGCACCGGCGCCAAACGTAAACGGCCCAGACCATCCAAGCCGGGAGACGTCGCCCCTCCGATGCCGGGCCGCGTCGTCAAAATACTGGTGACGACGAATACCGCGGTGAAGGCCGGCGATCCCCTGCTAATCATCGAGGCCATGAAAATGGAGAGTCAGGTCCCTGCGCCGATCGACGGGACCGTCACCGCCATTCTGGTCGTAGAAGGCGACAACGTGAAGACGGATGAAACAGTCATCCAGCTGGAATAGCTCCCTTCACGACAGCCCGGCGCCACCACCTCGTAGCGCTCGTACCTGGGTGCGCACTTCGCTCGTAGGCCTGTCGCTCATGCTGACTGCTTGCACGTCACCCTCTTCCTTACCTCAGTGGTTCGACGCCCTCGGTCGACTCCCGGTCAACAGCGTCACGGTCCAGGGCCAACGCATGGCCTACCTCGACGTGGGACAGGGGCCGCCCGTCCTGCTCCTCCATGGATTCGGGGGCTCAATGTGGCAGTGGGAACATCAACAAGCGGTGCTCTCTGCCCATTTCCGCGTGATGACTCCCGACCTGGTCGGCGCAGGGCTGTCGGACAAACCCGATATCGAATACCGGCCGGATCAACTGCTGGCATTTCTCGTGGGCTTCATGGATGCGCTCCATATTCCTCAGGCCAGCGTGGTGGGGAACTCCATGGGAGCCGGACTCGCCATCGGACTGGCCCTCGACCACCCGACACGCGTCTCACAGCTCATCCTGATCGATGGACTCCCGGCTCATGTCATGGAACACCTGGCCAGCCCCTCGCTTCGTCGCGCCTTGACGACCAGCACCCCATCCTGGCTGGTCTCGTTCGGCAATTGGCTCTTTGGAGGCCTGATGATCAAATCCACGCTGCGTGAATTCGTCTTCGATCCGGCCCTGTTGACTCAAGCCGTTCTGGACCGCTCCAACCACAACCGCCAGCAGCCAGGGCTCTTCCGAGCCCTCCTCACCATCGGCACCAACCTCCCGCTGTGGGAGCAGCACTTCGCGCCACGCATCGGGACCATCACCCACCGTACGTTGATTATATGGGGCGAGGAAGATCGCGTGTTTCCCCTCCCGGCCGGCGACCAACTCCATCGAGCGATTGCCGGCTCGACCTTCGTGACAATTCCTAAAGCAGGCCACATCCCTCAGTGGGAACAGCCTGATATCGTGAACAAGGCGCTTCTGGACTTTATCCAGCCTTAGCCACAGGACCGCGCGACAATGCGTTCGGTTGTCTTACCAAGGAGCACATGATGAGGTCAGCATTTCGAACAATCATCGGCGCCACAATCTGCCTGACGATCGGGCTGACCGGATGCGGGAGTGCCGGAAGCGGGACCAGCTTTCTCTATAAGAACCTCACCGTCGCAGATGGCAGCACCATGGCGGGTGAAGGCCATACGGTCCTCTTCAAGGGAAGCCCCCTGGTCCTCTCGGGAACCGGCATAAAAATCGGCGATCCTCTCCGGGAGGTCAAACTGACACAGACGGATCTCTCGCAGATCAACATCACCGACACCAAAGGCAAGGGCAAGGTCCGGATCATCAGCGTCGTGCCGTCGCTGGACACGAAAGTCTGCGAGCAACAAACCCATTTTCTGAGCGAGAAGAATAAAGGGTTGGACAAGCTCATCGAGCTGATCACCGTCAGCATCGATACGCCCTTCGCCCAAAAGCGATTCGCGGAAGAGGCCCATATCGCCAACGTGACGTTCCTCTCCGATTATCGAGGCGCCGAATTCGGAAAGACCTACGGACTCTTCCTCAAGGACCCCCACATCCTGGCGCGCACCGTCATGGTCATCGACGCCCACAACCACGTGCGGTATCTGCAAATCACGCCCGAACTGGCGCAGCTGCCGGACCTGAATGAAGCGTTTGCCGTGGCGAAGTCCTTGATTACGGCTAACTAGCAGGATGCTGAAACAGTCCGCCAGCTTCGTTCTCGCGTCGTTCAGGCCCTCAACGTACCCCAAAGGGTACGCCTCGGTCCTTCACTCGCTGCGGCCTTGCTGGACGAACAGTTTGAGCATCCTGCAGGACAAACATAGGCCAAGCTCTCGTCCTGAACCTCAGCTCACGCGTTGCAGTTAGGACCCTGATGGCGCAATACGACATGCTAGTGATTGGAACCGGCCCGGCTGGCCAGAAAGCGGCGGTCCAGGCCGCCAAGCTGGGCAAAAAAGTCGGCATCATCGAACGCAAAGAGGTCCTCGGCGGCGTCTGCACCAACACCGGCACCATTCCCAGCAAATCCCTCCGCGAAGCAGTCCTCTATCTCTCGGGGTTCCGCCAGCGCACCCTCTACGGAGCCGGCTATCGCCTGAAAGAGACGATCACGATCGAAGACCTCGCCTTTCGCGCGAACCACGTCATCAAGAACGAAATCGAGATCGTGCGAAACCAGATGGCCCGCAACGGCATCGACCTGCTCTACGGAGAAGCCCGTTTCCTCGATCCGCATCGGCTCCTCATTCAACAAGCCTGCACGTCGACGGAACATCGGGCGCATGTCATCGTGATCGCGGTGGGAACAGAGCCGGCGAGGCCGGACGACATTCCCTTCGATGATCGCACGATCATCGATACCGACGGGCTCCTCACCCTCACACACCTTCCAACGTCGATGGTCATTGTCGGAGGCGGCGTGATCGGCACGGAGTATGCCTCGATCTTAGCGGCGATCGGTGTGCCGGTCACCCTGATCGACAAGCGGCCGCGCCTGCTGGAGTTTGTCGACGCGCAGATCATCGAGGCCTTGCAGCGGCAGATGACAAACCTCGGCGTCACACTCTGTCACGAAGAAGAAGTGGTCTCCATCCGGAAAGACTCGGATGGACAGATCACGGTCGCGCTGGCGCACCGGCCACCGATCACCACCACAATACTGATGTACGCCATCGGCCGCGTCGGCGCCACGAAGCCCTTACATCTCACATCGATCGGGATCACGCCGGATGCGAGAGGCCGCATCGTTGTGAACGAACATTTCCAAACATCCATCCCCCATATCTACGCGGCCGGAGACATCATCGGGTTTCCCGCCCTAGCCTCCACCTCCATGCAGCAAGGACGTCATGCCGCTTGCCATGCCTTCGGCCATCCCGACCGTACGGACACCGGCCTCCTCCCCTACGGCATCTATGCCATTCCGGAAATCTCCATGGTCGGGCGAACCGAGGAAGAGCTGGAGAAGGCAGCGACTCCCTACGCGGTCGGCATTGCACATTATCGCGAAATTGCACGGGGGCAGCTCATCGGCGATGACTCCGGCATGCTGAAGCTGCTCTTTCACCGCCAGACCCATACGCTCCTGGGCGTCCATGCCATCGGAGAAGGGGCCACAGAGCTCGTGCATATCGGCCAGGCCGTCATGGCCTATCAGGGAAAGATCGACTATTTCATCGACACGGTCTTCAACTACCCGACCCTGGCAGAATGTTATAAAGTGGCCGCGCTGGACGGCATCAATCGATTACCGAGGCCTTGGCCGGCGCACGAGTAAAACTCGTGATGCGTATCTCGTGAAGCGTGAATCGCAGAAGGCATTCACTTCCGCTCTATTTCTTTCTCGCGAGATACGAGATACGCTTCACGAACAACGTCCTATATAGAAAGAGGCCACGATGTCATTCACCGACCATCTGCGTATGCTGGCTCAACCGATCTGGGACGCACAGCTCACCCATCCATTCGTCGTGGCGCTGGGCAAGGGGACCTTGCCCGAGCGAAAATTCAAGTACTACATCCTGCAAGACGCCAGGTTTCTCGGCGACCTCGCCCGCGTGTTTTCTGCCGGAGCGATGAGAGCGCCGGATTCAGAAACGGCGCTGCGACTCACAAAGCTCGCCGAAGAGACCATCGTCGTCGAACGGAGCCTCCACGAAGGATATGGGTCGCGCTGGAAGATGAGCGCGAAGGAAATGGCGTCCGTATCTATGGCACCGACGAACTATGCCTACACCAGGCATATGCTGACCGTCGCGCATACAGGCTCAGTGGCGGAGATCACCGTCGTTGCCCTCCCCTGCGCCTGGATCTACTGCGTCGTCGGGCAGCATTTATTGAAGAACGGACCTCCGTCTAAAAATCATCCCTATCGCGACTGGCTCATGCTCTATGCCTCGCCTGAATTTGCCGAAGTGCAGCAATGGATGCGCAAGAAAGTGGACCAGTGGGCCAAGACCGCTGGGAAGGAAGAAAAGCGGCGGATGGAAGAAGCGTTCGTGATCAGCTCGCGGTATGAATGGATGTTTTGGGAGATGGCGTGGAACGAGGAGAAGTGGCCGGTGTGAAGAAAGGGA
>VFKF01000454.1 GCA_009885705.1 Nitrospira sp.
AAGCAAATGCGGAAAACCTGTGAGGTTTTCTTCCGGGTTCAGGACATAGCGATACCTCGCAAGTAGATGCAATCCAACATGATTCCTTCCATGGTCACTCCATGAAGGCGGTCATGGGAGTTGCCACGGGCTATTCGGGATGCAGCATCCTCGTCTACGCTACATGAAGTGCTTCAGCTCGGCGCCGAACTTCCTCTGCTTTCTGTGACTGTCCCAGGTTGTCATAGAGCGAGGCGATGTTGGCATGCAAGTGCGACAAGAGTTGTCCCAACTGGGCTTCTTGTGCGATCACGTTGGCTTCAAGCGCCAGCTTCTTTTCCTCGCTCCGGCGGAAGCGCTCCTCAAGCCGCTGCACGAGCTGAATCCAGCCTTTGACCTTGCCAGAGTCTAAGTCAGGAATGGCCGGCAGGGCTTCGGCACGATCGAGGGACTTTTCCGTTTGATTCATCCAATTGATGAATACGAGGAAATCTCCAAGCGTAATTTTCAGTGCGGATGAGGCGCCTTCTTCTTCGATAACCAGGTCTTCCATGTCAACTCCTTCTAGCTAAAATAGGACGAATAATGTGCGGCCGGCGAATCAAACACTTCTGCGAATGTACCGATGGTCGTTGCGGTTATCGGTTCCTGAAAAGTGAGTAGCGCGGCGAGCTCAACGTGAGCCACCTCCTTTCGTAGGTTTTGGCTTTTGGCCTGAAGCGGAGAGGGAGTCCAAGAATGGACAACTCATAGGCTACATCCAGTAGTGTTAGCCGAGTGATACTGCTCCAGCAGTGGTATTGTCAACAGCTCTCTTGGGGGATTGATAAGAATAAATAGCTGTTGGGTTGTTAGAAAAGGGGGTGAACCAAAAAAGAGCGGGAAGCGAGCGTTATTATCCTTGAGGTGAGAGGGGTGGAACGTTCGGATAGGGCCCGCGTGGGAGGCGTTCGGGGCCGATGGCCCCTTCGCACGCATAACCTGGCTCGAAGGGCCAGAGGAGGGATCGACCTTCCCAGGAACCTCTCACGTGAATCGTGCGAAATGTGACCCCAAGCTGAGCGGCTTCTTCGTGCATCGTGGAGAGACAGCCTTCGTAGGAGTAGGCCCGGCGACCCAGCACGAGCGGGTTGCCTGTCTGATTATGGAAGACCGTATAGGATTCAGCGCAGCCGGCGAAAAATAGTACCATGGTGATCAGAATGCCTCGTGTCATGTATGTCCCCCCTTACCGGCCGATTCGACGACTAAGAGCGCGCCTCTTGCCACCTATCGGTCTGGGGTAGCAGGGCGAGCGGAGTCATTTTTTTGACCAGCCGACCTAAGTGGACTTGGTCTTCACCAGGCATTCGGATAAATTCGACACCGAACTGTCGGCCCTCACACCAGCGCACTTTGGCTAACCCGACTCGGAGCGGAGATGTGGCGTCAGGAACGAGTATTCTCATCTCAAGATAGGACCCAGGCTGTACTCGCTTTCGGCTGTGAATGGCGCAGCCAGGGACGGACACGTTGAGTACGGTTCCCTCTCCCACGTAGGCCTCACCGGCAAATACAACGGGGAGGCGGGTGTCGACTCGTTCACAGTACCGAAGCTTCGTCATGACAATCGACTCCTTCACAGTCTGATAACCCGGGAAGCAGAGCGTAGCACAGTTTTTCTCGGGGAGGCGAGAGACCCCCCTCGTATGTGGGATCGAGAACAAGAGCGAGCGCTCTCTCCCGCAGCATTTGCACCAAGCCGCAAAGTGCGGCAGGGAGAGCCAAAAAATGGCTAGACTCCATCCCCATCTCCCCGCAAAAGGAGGGGCTCATTGGCCTCTTTAAATCATTGGAATCATTCAAGAGCCAATGATTTCTCCCTCCTCACAAGGCGGCATAGAACCTGCGCTTACAGCGACAGAGAGTCGAGTGAGCTCACGAGTAATATGAACGCCGAGCCATAGGGTGACAGAGGTTTCGGCATAGGGAGGAGGCAGGATGAGCCAGGTTGAGACGCACAACGAATCATCTGGAGATGGCTCTGGACTTAGACCTTTCAT
Organism: Nitrospira sp.; assembly: GCA_009885705.1. GTDB lineage: Bacteria > Nitrospirota > Nitrospiria > Nitrospirales > Nitrospiraceae > Palsa-1315. The sequence continues at coordinate 2,022 of VFKF01000454.1, forward strand.
CCCCTTAGGTCCTGCCAGGTTTCTTGCCTGCATCGTGGCGATATTGATGATGTCGTCAGCGCCTTCCGTTCTCGCCGACGAGCCGGTATTGGGGTATGTCGGTTCCGCGAATGTGGTGGACCTCGAGAATCGACAGACAGATGATTCTGTCCCAGCCGTTCGCCACAAGGCCCGCTATCACCACGGGTTAATTGATCTCGAACTTGAGCAAGCGGTCAGTCGAGCGGCACAGCAATACCAGATTCAACCGGCCTTGCTCCTTGCGGTGATGAAGGCGGAGTCTTCATTTAATCCGACAGTGGTTTCAAGGGCAGGAGCGGTAGGACTGATGCAATTGATTCCCGAAACCGCTATCCGTCATGGCGTGCGAAACCTGTACGATACAAACGAGAATATCACCGGTGGAGCCAAACATTTGCGGTACCTTCTGGATCGGTTCCACGGGAATCTCCGGTTAGCCGTGGCTGCCTATAACGCGGGCGAACGCAAGGTGGATCGATATGGGCAGATCCCACCCTATAAGGAAACACAGGATTATGTGAAAAGGGTGCTTGTCTACTATCGTGGCTATAAGAAAGACGGTTGGGTTATGCCGGTCGTGATGACCGATCCGTCATTGCGCACAGGCCAACGGTACTAGAGGTCGAACTCAAGGGTCTTGAGTAAAACGAAAGGTACTATCAGAACGTTGACGGGAGGAGGCGTTAGACAGGTTTTTCAGCGACGTAATCCAAGTACTTCCATAGTTCTTTCGCATCCTCTTCGGCGAAGACCAGCGGGGTATTGTTCGCGGATCCGGCGAAGTAGACCTTGAGCGACATCTCATCCTGCCAAATCTGTGCTTCGCAATAGCTTACGCTATCGAGATTGAGGGCTTTTTTACCGATGCGGACGAAGTGCATGGAACTCCTCACGTCTTGTGCCTGCAGGACGCAATATAGCATCAGAAGAGGATTCGTCCAATGCATACCACAAATCCGTGCAAGTGCTGAGACGCCAAATAGCGAGCAGCGGCCTGCTTGAGACTGCGGTCATAGGGGATGAAGTGAGAAGAAAAGAACTGGTTGGTTGCGGGGAGAGGATTTGAACCTCTGACCTTTGGGTTATGAGCCCAACGAGCTACCGGGCTGCTCCACCCCGCAGGAGGATGCTAACAAAGCGTTGAACGGCAAGTCAAGCCGCTCTCCTCGCATCCAAGTTGCTTTCGCTCACCTGCAATGCTAAAGCGATAACATGCGACTTGTATTTATGGGCACACCAGACTTTGCGGTTGCCTCTCTTGAGGCCTTATTGCAGTCGGACGATTCCGTTGTTGGGGTGGTCACACAACCGGATCGCCCGAAAGGGCGCGGGCAAATCCTCACGCCGTCACCGGTGAAGCTCCTGGCCCAACAGGAGAAGATTCCCTTGCTGCAGCCCCTCAAGATGAAGGCCCCGGAATTTCTACAGACGTTGGCCGGGTGGAAGCCGGACCTGATTGTGGTCACGGCGTTCGGGCGTATCTTGCCCCCGGTGGTCCTTTCGCTTCCTCCACGCGGCTGCATCAATGTGCATGGATCGCTGCTCCCGAAATATCGCGGCGCCGGTCCGATCCAGTGGGCCATCATCAACGGTGAACGAGAAACTGGCATTACGACCATGTTGATGGATGAGGGGATGGACACCGGCGCGATGTTTCTGCAAGAGGCCATCCCCATTACAGATGACGATACGGCCAGCACCATCTCGCCACGGTTGGCTGAGCTGGGAGGCAGGCTGCTGGTCGAGACGATTGCCCGACTCAAGGCCGGCACCCTCGTGTCGAAGCCGCAAGATTCTTCGCAGGCGACCATGGCGCCCTTGCTGAAAAAGGAAGATGGCATCATCGATTGGGCCTTGCCCGCTACTGTGTTGGCCAATCGGGTCCGCGGCCTTGCTCCCTGGCCCGGAGCCTACACGGCTGTGCCGGGAGGCGACCGCTGGACGATCTGGCGCGCCCAAGCCATCCCTGGCCCAAATACGAAGCCACCGGGGGCAGTGGTGGCTGTCACCAACGAGGCGATTCATGTCGCCACAGGGGAGGGAGTGCTTGCCCTGCTGGAGTTGCAGCCAGCCAATAGTCGCCGCATGGTTGTCTCTCAATATTTGGCAGGCCACCCGATTGCGATTGGATTGCAGTTAGGGGGGGCGGTTCCTTCCTAGTTTCCTGTCTATTCATTCAACAATCTGAGTATCCTCTGAGTCACCTATGGCATCTGGTCCTCGATCCCTCTTTACTGCCCAGACCGCACCGTCAGCCCGTGCGATCGCCCTCTCGTTGCTGGTGGAGTCCGACAAGAGCGAGGAGGGAGTCGATGTGCTGTTGGACCGCGCCCTTGCGCGTTGCTCGTTCGACAGCCGTGATCGGGCTCTCACGGTGGAGCTTACCTATGGAGTCTTGCGGAGGCTTGCAACGATCGATTGGCGGCTTGAACCGGTTTTGGACAAGCCGTTGCTTCGTCTTCCCGTCGCCGTGCAGATGGTGCTCCGGCTCGGGGCCTATCAACTGTTGTTTCTCGATCGTATTCCGCAGTCTGCAGCTGTCAACGAATCGGTCAACCTCACCAGAGCGTTTGCTGGCACAGTCGGCAGGGACTGGAGCGGGCTCGTCAATGCGGTGTTGCGTTCCCTCTTGCGTCATCCTCCTGAGCCCTGGCCCAGCATGGACCAGGACCCGGCTCAGGCCCTCGCTGTGAAGTACTCGGTTCCGACCTGGCTCAGCCGTCGCTGGGTGGAACGGTTGGGGCCTGCCGCTGCGGAGGCGGCTTGCGAGGGAGTCAGCATTGCGCCTCCGATGACGCTTCGGGTGAACCAGCTCGTTACGACCAGAGACGCACTTCTCGAACGGTTTGGGCAGGCGGGTATTATAGCCAAGCAGACCAACGTAAGCCCGTTCGGTATCGTGCTCGAAGACGGAGGGCCTGTGCCCTCGCTTCCCGGGTTTCAAGAGGGTGCCTTTTATGTCGAGGATGAAGCCGCGCAATTGATTCCTCTTCTTCTTGACCCTCAGCCTGGTGATGTCATACTCGATGCTTGTGCGGCGCCGGGAGGGAAATCGACCCATCTGGCTGAGCTGATGCAGAATAAGGGGACGATCTACGCCGTTGACCGGAGCGGGGTTCGGTTGGATTTAGTACGAACCAATTGTCGCAGGCTCGGTGTTCAGAATGTCGTGCCGATCGCCGGCGATATCCGAGAGCCCCGTGAATGGTTGCCTTCCATGAAGAAATCAGCAGCGGGCCAACCGCCGGTTGATCGGATTTTAGTAGATGCGCCCTGCAGCGGGCTCGGGGTGTTGCGGCGCCATCCCGAAGCGAAGTGGCGGAAAGATGAACAAGCGCTCCCTCGACATCAGGCGCTCCAGTCTCAGATTCTCGAAGCGGTCTCTCCATGCTTGCGGCCTGGCGGGGTGCTGGTCTATAGTACGTGCTCAACGGAACCGGAAGAAAACGAAGACGTGATTCAGCGATTCTGCCGTGCCCATGCGGAGTTCCAGCGTGAGTCCGTCGTGTCCTGGCTCCCGTCTGCTGCACAAGAATTTGTCACCGAGCCAGGCGCGTTCTCGACTGTGGGAAACCGGTTTTCGATGGACGGATTTTACGCCGCACGACTGAGGAAGATCTTGTGATGGCACGCCCAATTTTTATCGCTCCTTCAATCCTCGCGTCTGATTTTGCCAGACTAGCCGATGAAGTGGCAGCCGTAGAACGGGCTGGGGCCGACTTCCTTCATATCGATGTCATGGATGGGCATTTCGTTCCGAATTTGACCATCGGTCCACCAATTGTGGCAGCGCTCAGAAAAGTGACCAAGCTGCCGCTCGACGTCCACCTCATGATCACCAATGCCGACGCCTTCATCGCGGAATTCGCAGAGGCTGGAGCGGATTATCTGACGGTGCATGTTGAGGCCTGTCCCCATCTCCATCGCACGGTGCAAGCGATCAAGGAACGAGGCGTCAAGGCAGGGGTGACCCTGAATCCTGCTACCTCGCTCAGCACGATTGAGGAAATTCTCTCAGAGGTGGATTTGGTCCTGATCATGTCGGTGAATCCGGGGTTCGGTGGTCAAAAGTTTATTACGTCCTGTCTCAAGAAGATTGCTTCGGCTCGCGCCATGCTCGATCGGGCCGGGAGCCGTGCGTTGCTCGAAGTGGACGGTGGCGTCAAGATCGATAATGCGAACCAGGTGCTTGCTGCGGGAGCTGACGTGTTGGTCGCAGGGTCGGCCATTTTCTCCAGTCCAGATTACGCCGCGACGATCGCTGCGCTGCGCGCAGCCGGCCAACCTTCTTCCGCGACGCCTCAGCGTGTCGCTGCTCACCGATAGGTCTCGCGGGTGGACATTTCTTCTCTCATCGATAGTCTGCATCCCCTCGAAGTCAAAGTCCTCTCGACCTTTGTCTCGAATCCCTCTGCAGTGCTCCAAACAGAACAGTTGGCGCAGTCGTCCGGGTTGGAGCCCTCGCAGCTGAGCATGGCGGTCGAATGGTTGCTGGCCAAGTCGTTGTTGGCAGTCGATACCGAGGTCGTGACGCCGATGGTCTCGCTCACCAAAGTCGGCGAGCAGTATGTTGAAAAGCATTCGCCGATTGAACGGGTGCTCGCTGCCGCTCGCGAGGCGGCGACAACGGGCAAACGTCTGACCATTCAGGATATCCAATCCCGGGAGGGGTTGGAACCGGCTGAAGTGAGCGGTGCGATTGGCCGGCTTAAAAAAGAAGGCGCGCTTCTGATCATTCAAGGCGGCTGTCTCGAATCGACCGGCCGGCCGAGCCCAACAGCAGAGGCCATACGAGGGTTACTCCAACAGGTTCATGAGATGCCTCGGGAGATGCAGACCTTTTCAGACGCACAACGGCAAATTATTCAAGACCATGCCGTTAAACGAGGAAATGCGAAAGAGCCATTCCGCATCGATGATCGGGTCGCCAGATCGCTGAAGCTTTCTGCCGCCGGTATGGAGGCTGCGCAGCAGCTCTCCAAACAAGGGGTCTTGGAAGAGGTCTCCCAGCTAACCACCGAGTTACTGAAAGACGGGAGCTGGCGAACGAAACGCTTCCGCAAGTACACGATTAGTCTTCGTGCGCCACGGATTGCGCCGGGCAAGAAACATCCCTATCGCGAGTTTCTGGATACCGTTAAGACGAAGCTTGTGAGCATGGGATTCCAGGAAATGCGGGGCCCGCTGGTGGAGACCGAATTCTGGAATATGGATGCCCTCTTTATGCCGCAGTTCCATCCGGCACGGGACATCCATGACGTCTACTTCGTCAAGGAACCGAAACAGGCCACGTCGATTGCAGAACCGTTTTTGTCCCGGGTTGCTCAGGCGCATCAGGATGGCGGTGCAACTGGTTCAACCGGCTGGAATTATCCATTCGATGTGGCGCGTGCGCGCAGGCTGGTCCTGCGGAGCCAGGGGACAGCCGTTTCGGCTCATACACTGGCTGCACAACCGGCGGTGCCGGGAAAGTATTTTTCCATCGCCCGTTGTTTTCGCTATGACCAAGTCGATGCGACGCATGCGACCGATTTCTTTCAGGTGGAAGGGATTGTCCTTGGCGAAGACATCAACTTTCGTACCTTGCTCGGTCTGCTGAATCTCTTTGCTCGTGAAGTGGCACAGGCCAAGGAGGTCAAGTTTCTTCCGGCCTATTTCCCGTTCACCGAACCATCGGTCGAGATGCATGTGCGCCATCCGAAGCTTGGCTGGATGGAGCTTGGCGGAGCCGGGCTGTTTCGGTCGGAAGTCACTCTTCCACTGGGTGTGACCGTTCCGGTGATCGCCTGGGGGCTTGGGCTCGACCGCATGGCGATGGTGGCGCTCGGGATTCACGACATTCGCGAGTTGTTTACCGACAATCTTGATCTCATCCGCTCCACCAAAGGGGCCTTGTAGATTTCACATGCCCACGATTACGATTTTCAAACAGGATCTTGAAGGATTGCTTGCAGGGCCGGGAGAGGCTCGCCAGCCGATGACTCTGGAGCAAATCGAAGACTCGTTGATGCTCGTGAAGGGTGAGTTGAAGGGGCAGAATCCGGATACCGGCGAACTGCGCATTGAATTACAAGATAGCAACCGTCCCGATCTCTGGTGCTGTGAAGGGATTGCTCGGCAGATCAGGGTGAAGCGGCAGGGTTCCCTTCCAAAGTACGGTTTTCTTTCGACCAAGCCGCAATCACCGAAACAACTGAACGTAACTCCCGGTCTGGAGAAGGTTCGCCCATTTGTGGCGGCTTGCACGGCGACCGGTTATCGCGTGACGAAAGATGGTCTTGCGCAGCTGATCCAGACACAAGAGAAACTGGCCGAAATGTTCGGCCGTAAACGCCGGACTGTGTCGATCGGGCTCTATCGGCTTGCGGCGATCGAGTTTCCTGTCACCTATGACTTGGTGAAGCCTGACGAAGCAGCCTTTACCCCGCTGGGTATGGATACGGTCATGACGTTGGGAGAGATGTTGCTCGTCCATCCCAAGGGCTTGGAGTTCGGCGGGATTCTCGCTGGGCAGGATCGGTTGCCATTCTTGTGCGATGCGAAGGGTCGAGCTCTCTCCTTCCCCCCGATCATCAATAGCCGTGAAGTGGGAGAAGTGCGGGTGGGAGACGATGCCCTCTTTGTCGAGGTGACCGGCACCGATCTTTCGATGGTGGTCCTGACTCTCAATATTTTTGCAGCGAATCTGGCAGATCGTGGCGCAGTGATTGAGCCGATCGAAGTGCGCTATCCCTATAAGACCGATCTCGGCGAGACCGTCATGACCCCCCAAGATCTGGGTAGGTCGCGGACACTTCCTGTCCATACGATTGAGCAGGCCCTTGGGCAGACCTTAGGTGTTCATGAAGTGGCCAAGGCCTTAGTGGCCTATGGCTATGAGGTGACGACGGAGGCTGAACAGGTGACGGTGACACTTCCGTTGTATCGGCAGGATCTGATGCATGCGATGGATGTCGTCGAAGATGTGGCGATCAGCCGTGGATACGCGGACTTTTTGCCGGTGATGCCTTCGCAGTTCACGGTCGGGGGGCTTTCACGCATCGAAGATTTCTCCGACAGGGTGCGAGCGCTCATGGTCGGTATGGGCTTTCAGGAAATTATTTCCAACATTCTCGGGTCACCCCAAGATTTGCGTGATGCGATGCGCCTGGAAGGGACTGAGTGGGGGCAGCTGGTCGAGGTGGACAATGTGATGTCTTTGAACTTCTCTGCGCTTCGGCAATGGATGCTTCCGTCGTTGCTTCGCGTCGAAGCGGCATCGAACCGGGCCTTTTACCCCCATCGGATATTCGAAGCCGGCGAAGTGGCCAGGCCTGATTCTGCGCAGGCTCTCGGATCACGCACCGTCATGGTGCTTGGCGGGATGATCGCGCATGCCGATGCGCATTTCTCTGAAATCCACTCCTGCCTGGACACATTGTTTTACTATGTGGGTCAAGCGTACAGCTTGGAGCCGGTTCAGCATCCGTCATTTCTTGCCGGACGTGCAGGCAGTATCCTGTCCGAAGGGAAACGGGTTGGTGTGATTGGGGAGTTGCACCCGGAAGTGCTCGAACGATGGCAGATCAGCGTCCCGGCCGTCGCATTTGAAATCGATCTGACGCAACTAGCCGAACGGCCCTGAGGTATACGCCGGCTGGCGCATCCCTCAAGGCTCGCATCCTGTCCCATTCAATGGTTCGAAGAGTACTCGTGCGAGGCGGCTGCGCTTAGGCAGCAGCCAGAGCAAGGTGTTGCTTGGCAAGACCGACCAGTTGTTCGAATCCCGTGGCATCCTTGATCGCCATATCCGAGAGGACCTTGCGGTCCAAGAGGATATTCGCTTTCTTCATGGCATTGATAAACCGGCCATAGGTGAGTCCATGTGCCCGAACTGCCGCGTTGATGCGCGCAATCCACAATACACGGAAATCCCGTTTCCGATTTTTCCGGCCGGTATAGGCGTACGCCTGTCCCTTATCGACTGATTCTGTTGCGGTGCGGAACAGACGGCTCTTCCCACCGTACTGTCCTTTAGCCAGTTTCAGCCGTTTCTTCCGACGATGTCTTGTTTTTGGGCCACCTTTTGCGCGAGGCATGGGTCAATACTCCTTTTGGTTAACGCGAGTCGTGTCTTCTCATTTAGCTGTAGGGCAATAAGCGATCCAGCGCTTGAGTTTTGGTCTTATCCACGAGAACCGTGCCGCTCAACCGGCGCTTCCGATCCTGCGTCTTGCTGGTGAGGATATGGCGTTTTCCCGCTTTCCGCCTGACCAATTTTCCAGAGCCGGTGCGGGTAAACCGCTTCTTGGCTCCACTATGGGATTTCATTTTCCTATTCTTCATGTCCGTGCTTCCTTTTGTTAATAGCGTTCGGGCCGACCGTCTTACTTGGGCGCTACGATCATGATCAAGCTCCGCCCTTCCATGCGAGGGGCGTACTCGATCGTGCCCTTCTCTCCCACTTCGGCGATGACCGTATTCATGAGCGTTCGGCCCATTTCCTGGTTCGCCATTTCCCGCCCGCGGTACGTCAAGACGACTTTCGTCTTATTGCCGTCGGCCAGAAATCCCTTGATCTGTCGAACCTTGATCTCCAAGTCGTGCTTATCCGTTCGAGGGCGCAGCTTGATTTCCTTGACCTGCGTCGACTTTTGGTGGCGCCGGTTCTGGTGATCTTTCTTGCTCAGCTCAAACTTATATTTCCCGTAGTCCATAATGCGGCATACGGGAGGCACGGAGGTCGGGGCGATCTCGACGAGGTCGTACCCCTGATCTTGTGCTTGTTTGAAGGCATCCGCTGTCAGGAGGATGCCAAGCTGTTCGCTCTCTGGCCCGATCACCCGGACTTCGCGCACTCTGATTTCTCGGTTAACTCGTAGTTTGGGGACGATAAGACACCTCTTATTGTGTCAGTGAATGTTGCTGCCCTGCCGGCTTAAGGTCTGCACGGAGCAGGTCGAGCGCTCCCGCGACGGTCATGCTGCCGAGGTTGGCACCGCTCCGGCCCCGTATAGCCAGAGTCCCACTCTGCACTTCCCGGTCGCCAACCACAAACATAAATGGAACCTTGGCTTTTTCTGCTTCTCGAATTTTGAGCCCGATTTTTTCATTCCGAAGGTCTGCTTCAGCGCGGAATCCGGCAGCCTTGAGCTGGGCCACGACCTCGGCAACATAGGGCCGCTGGCTGTCCGTGATGGACATGACGGTTGCCTGAACCGGGGCGAGCCAGGTTGGGAACGCGCCGCCGAAATGCTCGATCAGAATGCCGAAGAACCGTTCGATCGATCCCATCAGGGCCCGATGGATCATGATGGGTTGGTGAACTTTGCCGTCTTCTCCGATATAACCCAATTCGAACCGCTCGGGGTTATTGAAGTCGACTTGAATCGTCGAACATTGCCAGGAGCGGCCCAGCGCATCCTTGATTTTGATATCGATCTTCGGCCCGTAGAAGACGCCTTCGCCCGGATCGATCTGGTAGGCGATGTTGCGTCCCTTCAACGCGGCTTCGAGCCCGCTGGTGGCCTGGGCCCATCGTTCTTCCGAACCGACGGACTTTTCCGGTTTCGTCGAGAGGTACACTTCAAAGTCGGTGAACCCGAAGGTGCCGAGAATAAAGAACGTGAAGTCCAGAACCTGGCTGACTTCGCTTTCAATCTGATCGGGACGACAGAACAGGTGTGCATCGTCCTGTGTAAAGCCGCGGACTCGCAGCAAGCCATGGAGCACCCCGGTCCGCTCATACCGGTAGACGGTCCCCAATTCGCCATAACGGATGGGGAGGTCCCGGTAGCTGCGCAGGTGCGACTTATAGATCATGATATGGAACGGACAATTCATCGGCTTGAGCTGGTACTCGCTATTCTCAAGCATCATGGGCGCGAACATATTGTCGCGGTAGTAATCGACGTGGCCGCTGGTTTTCCAGAGATCGAGCCGGGCGACATGAGGGGAATAGACCAGTTCGTATCCGTTCTGAATATGCTGGTCGCGCCAAAAGTTTTCGATCAACAGCCGTATCGTTGCGCCCTTCGGGTGCCAGAGGATCAGGCCAGGGCCAATTTCATCCTGGATCGAGATCAAGTCGAGCTCCTTGCCGACTTTGCGGTGATCTCGCCGTTTGATCTCTTCGAGCCTGGCCAGATGCGCGTCGAGTTCCGTCTGGGACGGGAAGGAGGTTCCGTAGATTCGCTGCAGCATGGGATTGCGCTCGTCACCACGCCAGTAGGCTCCGGCCGTGTTCAGCAGCTTGAATGCGCCGACATGACCTGTCGTCGGCAGATGGGGACCTCGGCAGAGATCGGTAAAGTCACCCTGACTATAGGCGGAGATCGGTTCGTGATCCGGGAATCCCTGAATCAGTTCAACTTTATAATTCTCGCCACGAGACTGAAAAAATTTCACGGCCTCTTGTTTTGAGAGCTCCGTACGTTTCACGGGAAGGGCTCGCTTGATGATCTCCTTCGCACGCGCTTCAATTTTCTCAAGATCTTCCGGGGTAAAGGGGCGTTCATAGGCAAAGTCGTAGAAGAACCCATCCTCAAGAGCCGGGCCGACCGTCAGTTGTGCGGTAGGAAATATTTCTTTGACGGCCTGCGCCATGATGTGGGTGCTGCTATGGCGGTAGACCTCGCGGCCCTCCACGCTGTCGAATTGCAAGGGGGCCACTTCAGCATCTTCAGTCAGTGCATGTGAGAGATCGACGGTTTGGCCGTTCACCTTCGCAGCGAGGATGTTCGGGCCAAGCTTCAGGCCGAGTGCCGACAGGGCAGACCCAACGGTTTGTCCTGCCGGAATATCCCGACTACTGCCGTCTTTGAGCGTAATTTTCATGACATGCACGAACTTCAATCAAGCACTAGAAACAACAAAGGCACCCCGCCTACGAGAAGCAAGCGGATGCCCTCAGCTGGGTGGTAGGCGCGGACGGTCTTGAACCGTCGACCTCTACCGTGTCAAGGTAGCGCTCTCCCCCTGAGCTACGCGCCTGTCGATCCGAAGGCGCATGCTAATATAGCCCTGCCCAACCTGTCAAGAAACGCATAAAGAGGAGGGAGCGCACTTCTTGATAGAAATGGCTCCCCTCTCTCTCGTTTCCCGTCAGCAGGATCGGATAATCGTGAGAGATTACCGGACGGCTGACTTGAGGATTTTCCCTGCCGAGAACTTCGGAACTTTGGCGGCGGGAATCCGTAGCGCCTCACCGGTTCGGGGATTCCGTCCAAGCCGGGCTTTCCGCTTGGCGACCGTAAAGGTCCCGAAATTCACCAGCGATACGCGTTGTCCCTTTTTCAGGGATGTGGTCACTGCGCCGGTAAAGGCCTGTAACGCAGTGCCTGCGGCAACCTTGGTGATACCAGCGGATGCCGCCATTTTTGCGATCAGCTCTTCTTTCGTCATCGTGCCCCTCCTGTTGTTGGGTTGAACTACGCGACTCCTTGCCATCAATGTCTTTATCTGCGCATTCGTGAGTCTGTGCCGTTGGAGGCACTCGACCGGTTAGGTTTCTCGCGTCTGCGTCGTCCGATTCCGTTTCACGGGAATATGCAGGTTATGGATCTTTTTTCTCAGGGTGTTCCGGTTCAAGCCTAATAGCTCTGCTGCCTGGATCTGGTTGCCTTTGGTTTCCTGAAGCGCTCTGGTGATCAAGGGCCGTTCGATGGCCGTGATCAACATGGGATGGAGGTTGCGTCCTGACCCGTTTCGCATCCCCTTCACGAAATCTCCCATCTTCCATTCGAGATAGTCTTCAAGTGACAGGGCGTCTTTTCCGTTCGCTCCCGTAGTATTCTGCCGCGCGATCACTTGCATGGACTTGGAGGCTCGTTTGAGTACGGTTCGAGAACCGGTGATGAGCAGGGTCTGTGTGAGATTCATATTGGTGGGGATGGCAGCGGTTCCATCGGACGATCCGGGTTTGGATTCGACGATGACGACATCAAATGTGCGTCGCGCTGCCTCTTTGGGCAAAGCGGCCGCGTCTTTTGCCATCGTCACAGAGGCATCTTTGAAGATGTGGGTGACCTGACTCTGGACGTCTGGGTCGCCGCAGAGGAGCAAAATACTGAAGGCGGAAGATGTAGGCGACATGCAGGTTCCAGGAGAAGGGCGAAAAGTGGTGC
>VFKF01000063.1 GCA_009885705.1 Nitrospira sp.
AAAGCGCCCTCACCCAGGATCAGAAGAACCTCACGACAAAGTATTCCGTGTACTACTACTCCCCGACCGACGGAAAGCTGAACAACGTGGAAAGCTTCACCGATAGTCACGTGCGTGTCGGATCGTCGGATCTGCCGGCCACCCGCCGCATCATTACCTATGAAAACGGGGCAGTCGTCGTAAAGAATCTCACGTTCACGAATCACAAACTGGTTTAACAAAGAAGCGGCGAACGTCCGTCCGATGAGAGCGCGGCCCGCAGGATGGTCAAAATGTCCGTCCAGCGAGGCCGCAGGCGAGTCGAAACCGGAGGCGTACCCTCAGGGGTACATTGAGGATTTCGATGAGTCGAGAACGAAGCTGGCGGGCTTTTTCAACATCCTGTCATGGATCTACGGACATCATTTCCCCGGAGCATGAAATTCACGCTGGTGGGCTACGTCCATCTGGCACGCATGATCGATAAATGCCGCGCCGTGCTGGCCGGCACGGCAGGCGAATACATCTATCCCTGCCCGATGGATGATCGACTGATGGAATTCGTCGGGATCACAGCCGATCAGTTCACCGCAGCCGTCATAGCCAATCCCACCGATGACACAGTAACCCAGTGGTTCAGGAAAATTGCGAAGCCCCACAAAGCCTCCGAGCTCGAGCTCTGGAACAACTTGATGCTGACCCGCGGACCCAGTAGCCTGGAGAAACAACAGTATTTTAACCAGCTCAGAGACGCCGTTGATCCTTCCCGCACCGACCTCACATCCTGGTCCGATCTCCAAGATCTAGAAGAAGGCCGCACCGTTCCCAACCGATCATCCTCCCGGTAAAAACTTCGCTCCGGCAGACCTCAACCGGCCAACAAATAAGACCTTCCCATCTCGCTTCCGCTCATCAACGGAGAAGAAGGGAACGGAACCTTTAGAAATGATGCCGGTCGTCCGATAAGAGAAGGACGAGCGACAGACTCCCTCTGCCCGATGCATCCATTCAGATGACTCGGCAGTTGGCGCATAGACAGATACACCTCAGGAATTCACATAGATGAAACGAGTGGTCATCGAGGAACTCTTGCCGGATATGATCCTGGTCAAACCAGTGACCAATACCAACGGACTTCCCATCGTGGCAGTCGGGACCATCCTCGACGCGCCCATGATCGAGCGCCTCCAACGGATGGGAACGACCTCAGTCTATGTGGAGGGCGATGCAGGGGGCGCCGGCGGAAAAACGTTGACGGAGCTGGAGGCTGAACTCGATCATCGGTTTCGGCATGTCACGCAAGACCCTGTCCAACAACTCATCCTCAAGACGCTCCGGACACATTTACATGCCACGCATAGCACCGCGTCGGCGACAGAGGGACCTGCGACAGCATGACCACATTCAATCCGACAGACCTGCGCAACCGCATCGAGAAACTCGGAGACCTGCCGACGCTCCCCCATGTCGTACAGCGGCTCGCCGCCATGATCGGCAGCCCGACGGTTTCGACTGAGGAGATCGGCTCGATCATCGAAAAGGATCAGGTCCTCGCGGCCAAAGTCCTCCGGCTTGCCAATTCACCGTTTTATGGATTCCCCTCCCGCATCAGTTCGGTGGCCCATGCGGTCATCGTCCTGGGATTCAACGTCGTGAAGGGCCTCACCCTCTGCGCCTCGGCGCTCAATATCATGAAAGACGCCGGCATGGATCAGTTGTGGCGCCATTCCTTGGGCGTCGCCATCACGGCCAACCTCCTGGCAGCCAGACTGGAAATCAAGAACCCCGAAGAACTGTTCGTCGCGGGCCTGCTACACGATATCGGGAAAGTCGTCCTCTACGTCAAATGGGCCGATGTCGGAGACCAGATCAAAGAGGCCTACAAAGCAGGAGGCGACCGGTCACTCTTCGACGTAGAACAGGAACTCACGGGCCTCTCACATGCAGAGATCGGCGGCTACCTGGCCAATGCCTGGCATTTACCAGTCACACTCCGCGAGCCGATCCTCTACCACCATGCGCCGGCGCTCGCCAAAGAGGCCACGGTGCAAACGGCCATCGTCCATGTCGCCGATATCCTAGTCAAAGGCCTGGCTTGTGGAAACGCAGGGGACGATATTATCCCGCCGCTCTCGAAAGCAGCCTGGGACATGGTGGGGCTCGATGAACAGACGCTGGCGGACTATATCGCCAAAGCCTCGAGCGAGTTTGCCACCATCGACGATTACCTATGAACCCCTCTCTACCAGGACGGCGCATTCTCCTCCTGCACAATGAACTCGCCCCGATCGTCACCTTGACCTCGGCCTTGGAGAAAGCCGGTTTCCAAGTCGTAGAAGGCAACCTCCCGGATCTTGCGCTGCACGAACTCGTTCACGATCCTCCCTGTCTCATCCTGGCCACAGAAGGAGCCGGGGGCCATTCGGCGGAAACACTTACGCGAAACCTCAAGCACGATGCCTTCCTCGGGCGACTGCCGTTGATCCTCTTCGTCCGGGACAGCCGACTCAACGATATCGACTGGGGGGAATTGGGCGTCGACGATTTCATCACGATCCCCTATCGTCCCGAAGACGTGGTCCACCGTGTGCGCCTCTGCCTCAGCCGCCTAACCCGTTCGCTCGATGCCAACCCTCTCACCCGGCTTCCAGGCAACACCACCATCCTGTTCGAAACCACCGCCAGAATTCAAAGCGGTCAGCCCTTCGCGTTGGCCTATGTCGATATCGATAATTTCAAATCCTTCAACGATCGCTACGGCTATGGCCGTGGAGACGAAGTCCTGATCGTCGCCTGCCGCATCCTCACGACGGTGGTGGGAGAACTCGCCGGCACAGAAGGATTTGTCGGTCATGTCGGGGGAGACGACTTTGTGTTCATGAGCAGGCCTGACCGCATCGATGCCATCTGCCAGACCGTCATCAAGCGCTTCGATCTGGTGATCCCGGATTTCTACGACCGTGACGATCGCCTCAAGGGCTATATCGATTCTGTCGATCGGCGCGGCAACAAAGAACAATTTCCGATGATGAGTCTCTCGATCGCCGTCGTGACCAACGAACGATGCCCCATCACCCATCCGGGAGATGTAAGTAAGATTGCCTCAGAGCTGAAGAAGCGCGCCAAAGGCTTAAAGGGCAGCGTCTACGTCAAAGACCAGCGCGGCCTGGCTAACGATGCGCTCGATGCAAATGCAGCGCCTTCACAAGAAGACGACGCCACTCCGCCCGAACCGCTGAAACTCTGACGAACATAAAAATCTACTGGCAACCGTAACGCACATTTGGCAGACCCGGCGCCCATCGCCCGCCTGTGTAATCCAGCTTCAGCCTTCCATTCTTGACTAAGACAGGATACAGTACGCCATGGCTCCATCCACCCAGCAACTACTTAAGGAAGCACTGCAGCTACCCGATCAGCAGCGGGCGGAATTAGTGGTCGAATTGCTCGACAGCCTTCCCTCCGCGGAACCGGGACAAGAGCGAAGTGACACAGAGTGGCTTGCAGAAATTGAGCGCAGAGCGCGAGCGGCACAGGCCGGAACCGCGGGCGTATCATGGGAAGAAGCCCGCAAGCAGGTGCTGGATCGCCTGCCAAAACGGTGAAATCCGTACGCCTCTCGTCCGAAGCCCTGCAGGAGTTGGCCGAAGCCGCCTCCTGGTACGAAACCCGCCAACCGGGACTCGCAATCAGATTCCTTGAAGACATGGATCGAGCCCAACAGGCGATACAATCCCGACCCCAGTCTTTCCCGCTGCTCGCCAACATGGCCGTCGATCTAGCGATCAGACGCACCCTACTCCCTCGATTCCCTTATGCACTCGTGTTTTTTGAACTCCCAACAGAAATCCGAGTGCTCGCGATTGCCCATGCCAAACGCCACCCCCACTACTGGCTAAACCGCCTGCAAACAACCTGACCTCAATCGAGCCAGAAACCTAGCCGATTCTTTTCTACTAGGGATTACCGCCAGGTACCTCCCCCAAGACTGAGCATAGGCTGAAGCAACCAGTCCGCCAATACCCGTAACGCCTCTTTCCTGTCCAGATAGGAGCTGATGGCAGAAGACCGCGCCCCTGAAGAGCGTTTCAGAGATGCCGAAAAGGAATGACGGTCATGGGGAAGAAGAAGTGAAGAGGGCCCTGCTAAAAGCGAGAGAACCTTGTCCGGCGTTTCCGCAAGCCTGAGTCGCTCTTCCGGCTGATGAGTGAATAGGACATGGTGGGAGTTGGGACAGTTTCCAGGCTGACGCCGATTAAGAATCGGCCGAGGATGACCGTCGTCGCAATGAAGCCACTGCTACTGACCCAGCTGCTCAAAGACTGTGCGTCGAGCAAGACACTGGTCAGGTTGAGCAACCAGACACCGACTCCAATGGCCAGGAGATACGAGAGCTTCGTCGTCTCAGCAACCCTGAGCGCGATCGCCACACCAACCGCCCCTGTGAGTAGCGCGAGCAGGGGGAAGCCAATGTGATCGGTCTGGGGCGTGATCCCGTTGAAGGCAAACACCAGTCCCGACACAAAGGTGGTGCCATACACAATCGCGACCCCTCGGAGAATCGATCGCCATGCCATGGGTTGGTTCCTGTCCGCCATAGGGCACAGGATACGAGCATGGCGGAACGAACCGCTATCCTACGAAATGGGGGGAAAGAAAGGTCTGGAGGTTGATGATCTTCTGTGCCCGCGCAACGCGCAGAGGTTCGTCTGTCTGGTTAGCTGGTCTTTCTGGTCTGTATGGTTCTTCTGGATGAATGTCCAGTCCGAACAACCAAACAAACCAGATAGACGAGATAGACCAGATGAACCAGATTTCGTTCGACGCGCGTAGTGAAAGATCAATCGGCCCCCATCCCTGATGAAAGAACAAGCAAACTCGAAGGGATGGGGGTGGAACAGGTCCGGACTAGCCTCTAACGACTAGGGTGTTGCGGTTACTTCAAACGCTTTGGCGACGAGTGTTTTTTCTTTCATCCGTTTCACCAACCCGGCATAGGTCAGGTCGCGGATAATGCTGGTGAACTGCGCATGGTAATTCCCGACGAGGCTCGCCCCGTCGATGACCACATCGTAGACGAGCCAATTCCCGAGCCGGTTCGCCAACCGGAAATCCAGCAGCGTATCCATCTTGGTGCCAGTCAACTTCGTCTTCACTTCGGCGAACTGCTCTTCACGCTGTTCGGACAGATAGACCACCTGCTCCCCCGCATACGAATCGATCCTGCCGGCAAAGGTGTCCCGGAGCAATTGCACGAAGAGATCGACGAATTCCCGCCGTTCGTTGTCCGTCAAATCCGTCCAGGGAATGCCCAGGGCACGTTTCGCCATCTCTTCATAACTCACGCGATCCCGAACCACCTGCTCGATCATCTGGCGTCGTTCCATGGAGCGGTTCGGCTGTTTCACCTCTGCATTGTCGAGGATACGAACCACTTCAGCGATCGTGCTCTTCACGGATTCCGTCGGGTTCAGCTCAGCAGCCA
>VFKF01000398.1 GCA_009885705.1 Nitrospira sp.
ACGAAGTAGCGGCTGGTATCGAACTTATACTCCGTGTTGTCAATCAAACGAATAATGTTGTGGCGGAAATCTCCGATCTCATCTTTCTCGGTGAGGTCGATCTCCCCTCCATGCTCGACGGGGTCCCCCTGCGGATCGGTGATGATTTTGACGAATGGCCGTTCGGCATTTGCCTTGTCTACGGCTGGCTTGACCACGACGGCCAGTTCGCTCGTGTCCAGCATTACCAGACTACCGATGGGGGTGATCCCGACACAGTTGACGAACAGTTTGAGCAGTACTGAGTCAAAGGCCTTTCCGGACTTTGAGAACATCATGTTCAAGACTTTCGAGGGGGACATGGGCTCCCGGCGATAGACGCGGGAAGAGGTCATGGCGTCATAACAGTCTGCAATCGTGAGGATGCGACCGGTCAGTGAGACGGTCCAGGGTACCGTCAGCTTTGGATAGCCGGAAAAGTCCAGGTTCATGTGGTGTTCGAAGGAGGCCGCGGCCATGCGGCCCGGGAGATTGGTGATGCCTCTTAATTTCGAAAGCGTCAGCACCCCTTCAGTAGGGTGATTGCGCATGGCGACCCAGTCGTCATCGGTAAACTCGCCCGGTTTGTTCAGCACCTCGATAGGAATGGTGGATTTTCCCATATCATGGAACAACGCCGCGAGTCCCAGGTCGGCCAGCTCGACTTTGGGATAGCCGGCGCGATTAGCCAACGCAATGGACAGCAGCGACACATTGACCGAATGGTTATGGGTGTACTCATCGTGGCAGCGAAGGGTCGTCAGTCCGAGAACCGTCGCTTCGTCGTCCATCATGAGATCAACGATGTTTTGGATCGCCCGCTTCGCTTGTTTGAAGCTGACCGTTCCTCCCTCACGGACTGATTGTGTCAGTGCGCCGACCGATCCTGCGACTTTGGCATAGCCGTTCTTGGCGGTTGCCTTCCGCTGAATTTTGGGGTCGGTATTTTCCGTGCCGTCTGACCCCTTGATTCCACCCGTTTCGGCTCCTTCTCGGACTTTCAGCTGCCGCTGCTCTTCTAACTCGATGCCGGTGATGCCCCGTGCGGTAAATGCTTTCTGAAGGTCTTCGATGGTTGAGGTGTGGGGGTCAAGGCTGACAAACAGCGCAGCAAACTCACGAAGATCTTTCGACTCCGCGGTCATCGAGAAGGTGATGCCGCCGATCTTCCACACGTTCAAGACGTCGATGATACTAGTGGCCACGGCCATCTGTTGGGCGCTCACCTTTAAGTGACTGTCTCCAAGAAACAAGAAGTCGTTTTGCAGGCGGAGGGTGACCGGGCGATCGTGCGCCATAGTTTTAATCAAGGTCAGCATCGTATCCACGGGTTTATCCAACGCTGAGTTGGTGCGGTCATAGATGCGGGAGCTTTTGAGCAAGACGTTCAGCTGTGTGACCAGCTGAATGCCCAGCATGACCATTTGCTGGTCGAGAATGTCCCCGGCCTCTGAACCACGGGCAATTTTCTGGGAAAGAGATTTTTCGTGGGTGAGGATCGGCTGGGCCTGTTCGTCCTCGACTGGGGTCTCTTTGATCTTGAAGTCACTCACGGCAACGGCTCCTTACTTATGATGCAGCCTGTTTGAGCGGCTGCTGTCGTTGAGCTTGGGCGAGTGCCGCAGTGCAGGCTTGCCGCACAGAGGCGCCGCCTTTTTTCTGCCCCAACTCAAGAGCCATCAGCGCGGCCGGGCTGGCCAGTTTTCCCAATGCTTCGGCGGCGAGGGCGGCGAGCTCTTCCTTCTTCTTCCGGTTGGTCCAGGACCATTCTGTGAACAAACTTTCAAAGTAGGGGATGACCTCATCTCCACTGGTGGCGCGCATGGCTAGAAACACCGCACGTTTTTCACTCAGGGTTCGGTCCATGAATGTGTCCGTCGCGATGAGGGGTGACCAAGCGGAATAGGAGGCCTTATATTGACCGGTCATGAGCAGCTTGAGCGATGCGAACCGCACCGACTCCTCAGCATCGTTCATGAATGTAATCAGTTTCATGCCGTTACCGTTTGGTCGGAAGATCCCGATCGCTCGGATGACTTCTTTCCGTACCTGCATATCCGGATAGCGCACCAGTTTTTCAATGGCATCTGCAAATCGAGGATCGTTCCATTTGAGCAGGATCGTGAGCAGATTCTTCACATAGCGGGGACGTCGGTCTGTCAACCCGCGAAGCAAGTGATCCGGTTGATCCTTCGCGAGTGCTTCGAGGGCTTCCGCTGCGATCGCTTGGTGGGCTGGTGTCTCTAGATTGGCTAAGAGGGTGCATAAGGCAGGGACGGCTGCCGACGTCATCGACAGCAGCACCGCAGGCAATCCTTCCGTGGAGGCGCCGGGGGTCCTATTCAAATAGGCCTCGATCATCTTCATGCGTTCGGGGCGGCCAAGGCTGTCGAGCAATGCAGCTAGTTGTGTCTTCTGATCTTCGCCGAGATCCGGTCTGACCTCAGCGGTGACATGCAAGAGTCCAAGCACGCTCTCCAGCACGACCCATTTGCCTTGGGCTGTCAATGAGCCGATGACGTTTCCCCAAAGATCGAGGAGCTTGGTCAGAATCGCCGCAGATTTTTCCGATGCCAGGATCGCGGTGAGCATGTCCAAAAGATAGGTCGTGTTATCCCTGGTGCTCTCGGCCTCGATCTCCCTTACTAGTTCGGCTAATTCCGTTTCGGTCACGGCATAACCTACGTGACCGGACTGGAAGCGGCTAGCTCCTCCGCTGGCGGTCTTGTTGCCTGCGGGACTGCTTCCATCGGCTCCAAGGCCCTTCTCCTTCCTGGCCTTGGCCTGCTCCCGATCGAGGAGGTCTCGCAGGCTCGATTCCGGCGCCTCCATGGTTCCAGCCGTAGGGAGTGCAAAGACATCGCCACCGGTCGAAGCCTTGGCGATCTCTTCGGCTGTGACGACTGTGATGGTCGAGAGGTTCTTTGACCATAAACGAGTCACAATATCGTCATCGTTTTCTTCGTTCGGATCGAGGCTGCCCCACAGGGAGTCGAGCAAGAATGAGAGGTCTTCAGCAGGAAGCCCTTCGAGAAATGTCAGTTCTCTGATGCCATCCGAGTAGAGCTTGAACGCAACACTTTCCGTACTCGAGCCTTGCTCGGCGCGATAGACGACTTCCCCGTTGAAGTACAACTCAGAGCGTTGCACAAGAAATGCTAATTTAGAGTAGGTGCCGAGGTGGACCGTGAGTCCTTCGAATAGTTGTTGGAAGAACTTCTGCGCCACAGGGTTTGCGGCCCCATACGTCCGGCTGGACTTCGCGGTTTTGTCCAAGAGCGTCAGGAGCCGCTTGACGGAGGATAATTCTGGGTTGGGCGGCTCTTTTATGGGTGCGATGGGTAGTGCACTGCCCTCTGTCGTGAGATCGTCCATAGTGAATAGTCGTATCCTGGAGGTGCTGAATCGTCAAGGAAATAGCCGCTCTTCACCGACTGCTCCTCCAGGAATTACTGAGGGATTCCTCCTTCTTTCTGCCCCTGCACAAGGGCATTGTGAACCCCGTGGTGCGGTCGGTAGAATCCGGTTCATTGTGATGAATACCTCCAGTCACATTGTCTGTTTTGGTGACAGCCTTACGGCAGGGTTTCAGTCGCCCACTGCTGATAATCCTCAAGGAGCTGAGACGCCCTATGGGCGATTTCTTCAAGAATTGACAGGACCTTCCGTGCGCGTCTCAGTCAGCGGCATCTGTGGTGAGCTAACCGGTGAAATGGCGATGCGATTTCGCTCGGCTGTGCTGAGCCATCAACCGACACACGTGGTGATCCTCGGCGGGACGAACGATCTTGGGTGGAATGCCGCACCGGCCGACATTATGCGCAATCTCCTGAAGATGTATGAGCTGGCTACCGCAGCGGGGATTACGCCGGTGCCGGTCACTGTGCCATCGATTAGGGTGGGTGACGATCTGCAGAGTGAAGAGGGGCGCCGGTGGTGTGCAGAACATCTTGATCGACGGCGCTGGCTCAACGGGCTGATTCTCCGCTATGCCGAATCGAAGGGGCTGGCGGCGTTCGATCTCTTTACCGCCACGGCGGAACCCGAGACACAACAACTGGCGGCGCAGTACTCCAACGATGGGCTCCATCTGACCACTGCAGGCTATCGGCTATTGGCTGAGCGTTTGTACGAGGAGGTATTTTCGGCAATACCGGGGAGTCTGTCGTGACGGGCGGAGAGCACAATGCGTGAGGTAACCGATCGGGACTTTGATCAGGTCGTGGAACAGGCAGGGGTGCCGGTGCTGGTGGAGTTCTGGAAACCGGGCTGCGGAGGTTGTCGCGCGCTGATGCGGGAATTGGAGAAACTGGAGCCCGATGTGACCGGCAAAGTGCTGATCCTGACCATGAACGTAGAGGAGAACTTTCAGATCCCAGCGGAGCTGGAGGTTCACTCGTTACCGGTGCTCGCGTTCTATCGTCAGGGAACATTCGAGCGGTTTATCGGCGGGCTGGGGACACAAGCGGAGATTCTTACACAGCTGCGATTGGCATGAAGGGAGTCGCTACAAAGTCCGCCAGGTCCGTCCATCCTGTTCAATGAGGCGATCGGCCTCGACCGGTCCGCTAGTGCCAGCCTGGTATTCAGGCAGCCAGCGCAACCCTTGCTTCTGCCATCCTTCCAGAATCTTGGTGACCCAGGCCCAGGAGGCTTCGACGGCGTCGCGCCGCATGAACCGTGAGGCATCGCCTGCCATCACGTCCAGGAGCAATCGCTC
>VFKF01000250.1 GCA_009885705.1 Nitrospira sp.
AGGGTTCGCCCCCTTTGCTTTGCCTGTCGCTCAGACATTCACTGGCAGCAGCTGAAACACCCGCGCCAGTTGACTCGCTCGTTTCAAATCTCCACCTCGCAACGCTTTGCGCACATCATCCAGCTTCTGCGCGTCCGATAGCGAGAGGTACGGAGACCATCCGGTATCCGTGTCAATTAAGTCCACTTCAACCTCAGCGGCGTATCGCCCCTCATGAACTAACTTCGTATGGTGGTGGCTGCTCATGATTGCCTCCTCAAAAAGTCTTCGCTCCAACCTGCCGGATCTGGCCGGTACGCCGTCACCAGGACAGCTGGTGAGGATGCATCCTTGGGAATGCCCCATACCACATGAACGGGCTGATCCTGGCCATCCTGTTGAAGCACAAGCACACAAGGGCCTTTGTGGTAATCGGGGTAATCTTCCACAACGACTGCGGCAGCGAGACCGCCCAGAAGATCATCGACGAACAAGTTATCGTCTGCCAGCTCGTCATACCCATGATCCGAGATCTGCACCTCCCGTCGGGTGACCAGCTCACGAATCCGCTCAAGCGTTCGGCTCATCATCCCTCGAAGCGAGACACATCCAGGTTCTCAGAAATGCCATCGTATCTGTGGCATCCCATCTATTCAAGGCCTTTCAATCTCAAGCACTTCAAGGGAATTTAAGGGGTCTGACCTCTTTGATTTTCACGATGCATCTGTCCCGCGACCGAACCTAACCTCATCTACCGCAAGAAAATCAGACCGTCCTCGTTAATCCGTCCGCGACGAATCTTGACGTCGCCACCGGCGCTCAGTCTTCCACACCGATCACGAGGAGAACCGTATAGTCTTGCTTCTTGCAGCCCTGGACCGGAGGCATCGCTCCTCCGGGAACAACTGGGAACGCAGTCTTCTGCACGTGTGCCGGCGAACAGGATCCATCACCCGCCGCCGGTCTATAGCGTGCTGAGCGGCAGGCTAGGTGTGTCACATCGTAGAGCGTCGCGCCGTGATCGAGCTCCCAGCGCATATCACCATTCTTGTCGGCGGGATACACGGTCAGCACAGCCGTCACCGCGCGGTTACCCGTGACCAGGTATTTGCGAGGAGGGACCGGAAAGTCCGGCCGCTCCATGATCAAACCATGTTCCTCAAGCCACCAGTCTGCCTCGTCGAATCTCCAGCCCGCTAGGGCGACTCCGCCCGCATTCTTCAACCGATCATAGTTGTTCAGATTCACTCCTCGAGGGCCAGGGTCCAGACG
>VFKF01000094.1 GCA_009885705.1 Nitrospira sp.
GGAGGTGTCTTCAATGAAACATGCGATCTTGTCTGTCACGGCCTTACTCGTTGCCCTGGGTGTTGGCGCATCGACCTTTGCACAGGAGACCGCTCCTGCGTCTGCTCCGTCTGCGCCAGCAGCGGCCACTGCTCCGGCGTCCGGGGAAATGAAGGCGGAAGGCAGCCCCAAGACGGATCGCGCGGCGAAGAAGGCCGAACGGAAAGCCGCGAAGGAACGCCACAAAGCCGAACGCAAAGCTGAGAGAGCCAAGCACAAGGCCGAGAAAAAATCCGCCAAGGAAGCGCCCGCAGGCGGCGAGATGAGCAAGCCCTAAAGGACTGGCATATTTAGCCTACAAGGGTGGGAGGGGAGACGGAAGCGATCGCTTCCGTCTCCCAGTTCCCCAGTGTTTGATTCTTCAGCACCCACTTCGCCACATCGCTCAGTCGTGCCTCTGCCATCACTTATTTTTCCCCTCTTCGCCAGGTATCCGTGGGTATGACAAGCAAATGGTGGCGGCATCAGTCTTGACTTGTGCCAAGGGTGTTTCGCATCCTCGTGAACGATCGCGTATGCTGTTCGGAAAGGAACGAGTCTCATGGCGATTGTGCATCCATGGATAAAACGAGGATTGGGGGCGCTGCTGGCGTTGGTCGCCAGCGGCCTAGCCGGACTCGCGATCTATGGCGCGATCCTCTCGGTGAGCCTGGCTCTGCCGAAGAGTGACGAGCACCCTCCGCTGCGTTTGTATAGCGGACCCTTTCTCTTGAAGCCGGATCTGATCTTGACCCACAGCCATCTGCTTGAGCGGCTGCAACGGTTGGGTTATCGACGAATGACCCTGCCGGTGCAGTCTCCCGGTGACTATCAGTTAACGGATGAGGCGTTGACCATCTATCTCCATCCGCAGCCGGAGGGCCATGTCGGGGCCACGATGGTGAAGCTGATGTTGGATCAGGGGCGCGTGACGGATGTCCAGTCCCCGCTCGATGGCGCACCGCTCTTTCCCATCTTTTTGGAGCCGGAACTCTTGAGCGGTGTGCGTGGGGCGTCGCGGCAGGTGCGCGAGTGGATTCC
Organism: Nitrospira sp.; assembly: GCA_009885705.1. Classification (GTDB taxonomy): domain Bacteria; phylum Nitrospirota; class Nitrospiria; order Nitrospirales; family Nitrospiraceae; genus Palsa-1315. Next base: position 1,060 of record VFKF01000094.1, read on the forward strand.
GCTGGCGCAGATTCCTCCCCAAGTCATTGCCGCGGTGCTCACCATCGAAGACGGCCGGTTCAATTCCCATTTCGGTATCGATCCGGTGGCCGTCGGGCGGGCGCTCTGGACGAACCTCGTCAAGGGTGGCGTGGTGCAGGGCGGCAGCACGATCACGCAGCAACTGGCGAAGAACCTCTTTTATTCGCCGCAGCGGACGATGGGGAGAAAATTCAAGGAGGCGCTGGCAGCGCTGGTCCTGGAATCGAAATATACGAAGCAGGAGATCCTGGAAAGTTACCTGAATGAAATCTATCTCGGGCAGGCGGGATTTGTGTCGATCTACGGGGTGGGTGAGGCCGCCCATCGGTACTTCGGCAAGACGCTGGGGGAATTAACGGTCGAAGAGATCGCCATGATCGCCGGCTTGATCAAGGGACCAAATAGTTACGCGCCGACGAAGCATCCCGAGCAGGCGAAGCAGCGGCGGGATGTCGTGCTGCGGAGGTTGCGGGAGACCGGGGTTCTCTCGGAAGAGGTCTGGACACGCGCCGTGAATGAGCCGGTGCGTGTGACTCCGTCCGAGGATGTGCTGACCGATGCGCCCTATTTTGTCGATGCGGTGTTGCGGGAAGTGGAGGAGGCCGGTGTGGTGCCGTTGCCGGAGGGGTTGCGGATCGACAGTACGCTCGATCCCATGGTTCAACAGGCGGCGAGTGAATCGTTGGAGAAGGGCCTCGCGAAGTTAGAGACGACGCATCCCCATCTCACGAGTGGGCTGGAGCCAGTGCAGGGGGCGGTGGTGGTGCTCGATCCGAAGAACGGGTCGGTCCTGGCGCTGGTCGGAGGGCGAGATTATCGGCGGAGTCAATTCAATCGTGCTGTGCAGTCACGGCGGCAACCGGGATCGCTCTTCAAGCCCTTCGTCTATCTCGCGGCGCTGGAGGCCGCCCGTGACGGCGAGGCAGGACGTCTGACGGCGGCGAGTTTGCTGGCGGACGAGCCGGTGACATTCGACTCGGAGACCGGGCCCTGGTCTCCGCAGAATTACGACAAGCAATTTCACGGGCACGTGACGATGCGGAGTGCGTTGGAACAGTCATTCAATGTGCCGGCCGTGCGTGTGGCTAAGGCTGTTGGAACGAAGCCGATTGTGCAACTGTTGCATCGCCTGGGCGTGAAGAGCGCCATCGGCGAGGATCTGTCGTCGGTCGCGTTGGGCAGTTCGTCGGTGTCGTTGATCGACATTGCGGCAGCCTATGGGGCGGTGGCCAACGGAGGGATCGCGGTGAAACCGACGGCGGTTCGTACGACGAGGGATCGGCAGGGCGATATGCTGTGGAATGCCGTGCCGAATCGGCAACAGGCGACCTCGCCTCAGGGGGCCTATGTGTTGACGTCTCTTCTCGAAGGGGTGATGCAGCGGGGCACGGCGAGTAAGGCCAAAGTGATCGGATTTCACGGCGCGGTGGCTGGGAAAACCGGGACGACCGACGGTTATCGCGACGCCTGGTTCGTGGGCTATACGTCCGATGTGGTGATCGGGGTCTGGGTGGGATTTGACGATGAACGGCCGCTGCGTCTCACGGGATCGCAGGCCGCGTTGCCGATTTGGATGGAGCTGGCACAGCGGGTGATCCCGCCGAATGTTCCAACCTTCGTGATGCCTGCCGGAGTCGTGGCCCGCACCATCGATCCGAAGACCGGGCAGTTGGCCACGTCTCAGTGCCCTGAGCAGGTGCCGGAGGTATTCATCGAGGGCACGGAGCCCAGTGTCTATTGTGAAGTGCATGGAGGCGGAATCTGGGATCGCCTCCGGCATACTTTTGGATTCTCCTAGGCCGCGCTGAGACGAATGGTGTAAGCTTGCCAAGAATGATGGAGCCTCAAGGGGGAATGACGTATGAAAAGTAGTGGCTTTGCCGGAGATGACAACATTACCCTGTTGGCCAAAGGGGTCTTGCTGAAGGGCGAGATCCATGTCGATGGGACGGTGCGGATCGATGGCCGGCTCGATGGTGTGATTCAGACCAAGGGGCAAGTCATCATCGGCGAGGACGGACTCGTGCAGGGCATGATCACGGCCGGCACGGTGATCAGCAGCGGTCGCATCAAGGCCAAGGTGACGGCGATGGACCGCGTGCAGTTGCTGAAGACGGCGACACTCATCGGAGAAGTCCATACGCCGTTGTTCATCATGGAAGAAGGCGCCAAGATGCAAGGGATCACGGATATGGGAGTGACTTCCTGGCCGGAGGAGCAGCCGAAGTTGCCGGGCAGCGTCCGGGATCTCTCCGCACACCGGGCCAAGCAGGTTGTGGTACTCGATAAAGATTCCCGAGGCGAAGCGATTCGGTAGGTCTGCCGGTCCTCTCCTGTTCGTAGCCAATCCATGACGAAGCCGCAGCTCTTCACCGCCGTATTTTTTGCATTCTTCTCACTGCTCCTCTATCAGATTGCCCTGATGTTTCAGCCGTTTCTCCTTCCTGTGTTGTGGGCGGTGATTCTCGCGCACATGACCTTTCCCCTTCACGTGCGTTTGACCGCTCGCCTGGGAGGGCGCGATGCCCTGTCAGCCTGGTGTCTAACCCTGGGCGTCTTGGCCATGGTGGTCGTGCCAGTGCTGCTCATGGCCATGATGCTGGTGCGAGAAGCGGTCGGCGCAGAGCTGGCGGTGCAGACTTGGATCCAAGCCGGTGGGATCCAGCGCCTGCCGGAGCAGCTCTCGAGGCTGCCGGTGATTGGAGACACCCTCCAGGGTCTGATCGGACGGTATGTTCTGCAGCCGGACGCGTTAGAGTCGTTGGTTCGGTCGAGTGCGCAAGTGGTCTCCACGTTTTTCATCGATCAATTAAGCGATCTGCTCAAAAACGCCTTTGTGCTGCTCAGTAATTTTCTCATCATCCTGTTTACGCTCTGGTTTCTGTATAAAGATGGCCGCGGCTGGCTCCAGTTTCTCTATGAGCTCGTTCCGCTCGGGGAGGCGCAGAAACAGAAGATTTTTGCGCGCATGGATATCACGGTTCGCGCCGTCGTGAAGGGCGTACTCTTGACGGCCATCGTTCAAGGCCTGTTGGCCGGTGTAGCGTATGCCTTGCTGGGCGCTCCTTTTGCGGTGGTGCTCACCGCGCTCACGATCCTTCTCGCGCCGCTACCGTTCGGTGGCACGGCTTTCATCTGGGGTCCTGTCGTGATGTATTTTCTCGCGGTCGGGTCGATGGGGAAGGCGTTGGTAATGTTGATCTGGGGCATTGCCGTGGTGTCGACCGTCGATCAGTTTTTGAGGCCTTGGCTCATCGGACAGGATGTTCAGATGCCGGTGCTGTTTCTCGTCTTTAGCATTCTCGGAGGTCTCGCGCTCTATGGTCTGATCGGGCTGTTCGTAGGGCCGATCCTCATGAGCATTCTGATGACGGTGATTGCCATCTACCGCGAGGATTACCACGGCGGTGAAACCGCTTCTCCAGTTGATCCGGGTTTACCCTCCTAGCAGGCTGTTGATAAAGGCTGCCAGCTTCGTTCCCTGCCTTCGCCGAAGCGGCTTCGCGCAGGCAGGTCGGCTCATCGAAATCCTCAACGTACCCCTGAGGGTACGCCTCCGGTTTCGATTCGCCTGCGGCCTTGCTGGAC
>VFKF01000511.1 GCA_009885705.1 Nitrospira sp.
GGAAACGAGTGATCACGGTTGGTGTGGTGCTGTGGGGTCTTGTCGCCGTGCAGCCGCTCTTTGCCCTCACGCTTGACGAGGCGAAGTCGAAGGGCCTGGTCGGAGAAAAGTCCGACGGATACTTGGGCCTCGTGTCGACTGGTAGTGGAGAGGCACAAGCCCTTACGAACGAGGTGAACCAGAAACGGCGTCAAGCCTATGAAGAGATTGCTCGCCGCAATGGAACCAGCCTGAACGCGGTGGAAACGCTTGCAGGGGAGAAGGCCGTGGCGAATACCAAGCCCGGTAATTTCGTCGAGGGCTCAGGCGGCTGGGTCAAAAAATAGCGAACTCACCCGTAACGGTCGTTCTTCCAGGGGAATCCAGTGTTGGAATAGCCGCGGACTTCCCAGAATCCCTTCTCATCCTTCTCTGAAAACGTAATTTCCTTCACCCACTTAGCCCCCTTCCAGGCATACCGTTTCGGTACGATGACTCGTACCGGCCCGCCATGTTCTTTGGTGAGGGGCCTGCCGTTCCAGGTGTAGGTCAAGAGCACGTCCCGATCGTCGCAGGCTTCAAGTGGCAGGTTGGTTGTGTAGTCATCGAAGGATTTAAAGAGCACGAATTTCGCCGAGGGCAGTGGCTGCACCACGGACAGAATATGTTTGAAGCTGACCCCTTCCCACTCGTTGTCGAATCGGCTCCAACTGGTGACGCAGTGAAAATCGGAGGTGTTTTTGAATTGGGGCTGGGCGAGAAACTCTTCCCAGGTCCATGTGATGGGATTGGCGACCAATCCACCGATGGTGAGGGCCCATTCAGAGAGCGGAATATCGGGTTTGAAGCCTAAATCGAGCACCGGGAAGGTTTCGACGAGGTGCTGCCCAGGCGGCAAACGATCATCGCCTTCATAGAAGACTTCGCGCTCTTCTCCTCCACGTCGGGCCTTGGCCCATTGTTCTTTCTTTTCGGTCAGTCGGTTGGGGTCGTCCATGGTGGCCTCCTCACGAGAGAGTACGGGAGCCAGGGTCTTCCTGACAACTAGATAGTGAGTCGGCTCGCAAGGCCCATTCTGACAGGAGTGGGAATTCTCTTCGAGAATCGGCGGTCTATGGGGCATCATGGAGCTGGTAGACGTGAAAGACTTTCGACTCAAATCGTTGGGGGCGCGATGTCGTTACATCCATATCCATGCAGGTTTCTCCTGGTCGCCGTCCTTGCGGCCTTGGGAGGGTTCAGCGACTGGGAGCCGTTCCTATGGGCCGCTCCTCCCAACTCGAAGCAGGGAGCCAAGTCGCCGGCTGGGCAGTCCCTTGGGCTGGATCTCAGGAGTTCGGCTGTGCCACCCAAGGCGAGCGCCAAGTCACCAGCCAAGGCGGAGCCTAATAGGGCTCTGGCCGCAGGGCCTCAGGGACCGCCTGTAGATCGAGCGCATCGGAAGACCTCTCGCCATCGGAAGACTGGGAAGAAGTGGCGACCACCGGCGATCGTTCAGCCGAAGCCGGATCTCTCTTACCATGGCATGTTTGAGCAACCGCAACGGTATGACCCCAGCCGGGATCGCCAGACAGGGCGAGCGCCAAATCCCCAGGCCGGTGAGCTTCAGCATGAGCACTTTCAAGAACTCGACAAAAATCATGATGGCATGATCGATCCGTTCGAGCGTGCCTTCGGCCGCCTCGACATGGATCGTGATGTGAGCAACCACCAGTGGGAATAGTTACCTCTGACGTACCAGCTCTCCCTTCAGATTCCCGCTAACTCGACCGACAAGAGAGGTAGCGATTATCAGGGGGAAGGATCTTCGTATGCGCGCAGGCTTGCTCTTCATTCTCTTGTTCGGGTTTGGGTGCGCCGGTCCGGACGTCTCACGTCCCCACGTCAATGCCGAGTCTTTCGGAAATGCCTGTCGTCCCGGCCAGCCCTCGATGGAACGAGGGCGCGCAGCAGAAGGACGATGCCCTTCCCCATCAGCAGGCTGGACCCGCGTCGGTGAGGTGCTCAGTGGCGCTGCCACAGTCGTGCGGATGCCCAGGCCGTAAGCAGTCAGTCTCCGTTCATTCATCTCGCTTCCTTCGCCATTCGCCCGGCTGGTTAGTCGGGAACCAGCGTCATCCCCGCAGATCCATCTCACCATCCTAGCCGTAGGTCCGATACATACCACGCGCCGTGGCTGAGCCCGCTCATGCCTATTTGCTCTTGATGGATGTAAGAAAGCCGCGCGGGCCATGACCTATCTCGCAGGAGACGACATTGACAGCCATGAGAGGAGCCCCCATGATACAGCCCGAGGTGACGATGCCAACGCCAGTACCTGAGACAGCCGTGCCAGACGGGTCGAGTACCGGGAAAATTGTGATTGCCGCGGTGATCGCAGTAGCGATCGGTGCGTTTTTCTATTTTGATCTCGGACAATTCTTATCGCTGGCGGCACTCAAAGAGCATCGCGATACATTGCTGTCCTTCACCGAGGCGAATTATGTCTCTTCGGCAGGACTATTCATCCTTGCCTATATTGTCGTGACGGGTTTGTCGTTGCCTGGCGCGGTGATTCTTACCTTGGCCGGAGGGTTCTTATTCGGAAGCCTGTTCGGCACGCTATTCGTGAATCTGGGGGCGACGACCGGAGCAACCCTGGCCTTCCTGACGGCCCGTTATCTATTACGCGATTGGGTCGAACAGAAGTTTGGAAAGTGGCTGGGGCCTGTTCAGCAGGGTTTTACGAACGACGCCTTCAGCTACCTGATGACCCTGAGGCTCATTCCCCTGTTCCCCTTCTTTATCGTGAACCTGGTCTCAGGCCTCACACGCATGAATATCGGGACCTATGTTGCGGCGACGGCATTGGGCATCATCCCCGGTTCGTTCGTCTATGCCTACGCCGGGCGGCAACTGGGGACGATCAATTCACTCAAGGAAATTGCTTCGCCGAATGTGATCGGGGCTTTTGTGTTATTGGGCCTCCTGGCCCTTGTTCCGACGGTCTATAACAA